>JALNZD010000016.1 GCA_023229505.1 Bacteroidales bacterium
TTATCAACCTTTTATTGTTAGTATCTGCCGAATATGAAAATTAATAATATGAACTAAAAGAAAACCTGTTAATTTCAATAATACAACTGTTAATAACGATTATTTTTTAAAACTGATTAGTTACAAAGATAATAAGTTTACGGAATGTAAACTTATTATTGAAAATGGGCAGCCTATGTATGAAATAAGTGGTCCAGCTCCGTCAACATCTGAATTAAGAAGTATTCATGGAATCAATGTAAATGGCACTATAGCATATTTCAAAGTAAATCCTCAAACTGGTGGTATAGTTCCTCAATTCGAAACTGTCCAGCGGGAATTAGCAAATAATTATCTTCTTCGGAAGATTATGACTAATTCGAAAAGAGAAGTCAAACTTATAAACGTGGATGCAAAAGACGATCGACCACTTCGATATCGGATGCCACAGGGAAAAGAAATTTTATTAGATGATTTTATAATTACCTTTAATCCATATGGTGATTTTCCCATCCACCTTTCTATTAGCCGTTCAGAGAAAGCACTCACACAAGCAGGAGACGACAGAGATGGTGGATTACTTATTTTAGATGATCAAGATGTTGTGTTAGGAATATCTCTCTTCAAATATGATAATGAACCTCTTGCATCTCATTTATTTGGAGAAGTAATTATAAAAAGATTTAGAGAACTCCTTGATAATGAAGAACCAGTTCTTAGCGAAGAACGTGATGGTCTTGTTACTCGTCATCCATTTTGCAAATTGCTTATATCTGAAATTGAAAAGCGTATTGAACAAAAAGTAAAAGAAGAAAAATTACGTACACAAAAAGAAGAACAGAGCAAGGTTGATAAAGATGAAGCGATTAGATACAAAAAGGCTTTCGGTATATTAAATAAGATAGCAGAAGATGAAGTTGAGTCAGGAATAAAACTGGGTCAAGAAATAGGCTCTGAAATTCCCGATCCACCTAATGGTTTCTGCATTTATCCTTCATCAGCCCAAATAACAGTTGGTAAACGTTATTCTTTTCAATTACACTTGAATACTAAAGTAATCCCGCATGGTTCAATCATTAATATTATTTGTTCGAATTCAAGAATTACTGTACTCACATCAGAAATCAAAATATTGGAAGATGATCGTTCTGGTATTTTACGCAAATATATTTCAATTGAAGGACTTGAACCTAATATTGATGGGACTCTGCGCGCTTCAATTGGTAATAATATAACTGAGGCAAAAGTGTTTGTTGTACCAGAAAAGGAATTATTACTGGACGAGGGAATGGTATTCCAACCAGAAAGTATTACATTACGACCAAATCAACCTCGTAGAATATATTTGTTAGTGTACATAAAGATAATTGAAGGAGGAAGTGTAATTAATATTTCTTCTGATAATGATTCTATACATATTTCTAAAAATGAGATTATTGTTAATGAAGCGGATGCATTACGGCATATTGCAAAATATGAATTAGATATTTGGGGTGAAGGAGCTGGTCAAGATGCTATAATAACTGCCGAATATCAAAATGTCATAGCCCTTTTAGAGATAAGGATTAGATCCAAAGAACTACCAGATGAAAAAGATAGAAAAGGTATGTTTAATGAACCTGAATTTAATGATGAACCAGAACCACCTCAACGAACATCTTATAGTCCAGAGACAGGTAAAGTGATAATTTATGTCAATTTTCCTTCAGTTTTGCATTATGTAGGTAATAATTGCCAATATAGAAAATCCTTACCCGCTCAGGTTTTAATAGCCGACCTGGTATCTGAAAGATGTTTTCATGAAATAGCGAAAAAAAAGGTAGAAATGAGTGGTGCTTTAAATCCTCGGCATATTTATGATTTAATACAAAGAAATGCAAATGAACTTTCTAAAAAGCATGGTAAAAAGGTGCATGAATCATTGGTTGATCAAAAACTTGTAAAAGAAGCTAAGTTAAACTCTCGAAGTCAAATAGATGAAGCAAAATAATTCTAATTCACCTAACGAACCGGCAGCCGAGCAATGCGGGGCATCCTGGTTAAATAAACTGGTTGTGGCTAATAGACATGAAAACGAAACTCGAATATAAAATCTGCTAATGCCCGCACTGCGGCTGCCAGCAAGGCGTTAGGAGCAATACTAATCGCAACTCCGACCAATAGTGCTAAATCATAAAGTTTCGCTTTTAGGACATACGGACAACTAACAACATGGACAGATTAAATTACTTCAACCCATATAAATCAAAAGGTGGCTATCACGAAGACCAGCTAACTAGAGCATATCTTGTTTTGCTTAAACATTCAAGCCATGCATTTTTTACTTTCATTGAATATTGTCGGAGCAGACACATTACTTCAAAAACTGAAAAACCAATTTCTATTCTTTATTTTTTAGAGCAGGGTTGGGAAATTAAAACTCAAAAAAGTAATCCCGACATCAACACAAATTATTTGCTTTCAATTCTCATCACTGACTCTCAGGTTACGGAAAATGATACAAATATTCAGTCAAGTGAAAGAAACGCAAGGTATGACGGCATAATTACTTTCGGAAGCAACTTGACAATGGTAATTGAAAACAAACCTCGTTCAGGCAATGTTTGGTTCGGACAGTTAAATCCTTCAAGACAAAATCTTGCGGAAGACACGATAGTTTATTCTAATCCGACCGTTTTAGAATGGAAGGAAATTATCAAGCAACTAAATCTTCTGCTAACTGTTCAGACCATTTCGGGCTACGAGAAAATAATGATTGAAGATTTCCTTTCTTTCATTGACGAGAATTTTCCTTTCCTCAATCCTTATGACAGTTTCTATCAATGTAAAGGAAACACAGAACTGCTAAACAGAAGAATTAACAATCTGCTAAAATCAATTTCGCTGGACGAAAGCAAGGTAAATTATCATAGAGGTTGGGGCTATTACATTCATACATCCTACCAACAAATTCAAGAAATCGGTTTAATCCTTGCTCAAAAAGAAAACGAATGGTGGATTGAATTGAGTTTATACTTTGGTGATTCACAAAGACAAGCAATTTCATTTTACTATTCCAAACATTAATCATCTCAAAGACACTGATTGGGCTTTTTATCCTAACTTCCATGTTTCATTCATGACTTCAAACTTGGTTTGGTTTCATTCAGACGACAGCGAACATTATTTGCAATTCTGGAAAGACAATGTCGGAGAAATTTATCAGCAGAAAAGAGACGATGTGCCGAAATATTTAAAATGGTTAGCGGATGAAAAGGTAATCAACATGACAAAGAAGTTGAAGAAAAATTAGATGAAAAGTTTTACGACACAGCAATGCAGACATTAAACATTTGCCCTGGATTCGGAGTTATTTACACATTTAATTCTTCAGAGGCAGAAGAATTTGACAGAAGCGGAAAACTGAAATTCATTCTTGCAGAAAAAATAAGAGAAGGTTTGAAGGTTGTCGGACTTGATGGAAACGATTTACTTAAAAATATTTAGACCTCTAACAAACATGACAGCAAACTTGAAACATTATCGCTTCGGACAGACAGCCGCACATGACCATAACAGCGGCTTGCGGCAATAGCGGTTGACGAGCAAATTGAAAGTGTGTGCAAGTAATTATCTTTGTAGCAGGTGGACAATCCGCCACTGACCGCAAGCCGCAACATATTAGGCCTAATTTATTTTAATATGAATACTAAAAGAGATAAGATTTGGTATTTCCTATCTGATGCCAAAACCAATGAATTTCTTTAATCCTTGCTTTTAAAATACTATTAAAAGTGTGATTTATCATCATAAGATGATTTAGTAAAGTTATTTTTCTCAAATTTTTTAAGAATTCTCAGCGCCTCCCCCGTCTTAGCGGTTGTTGTATATTTGAAGGAATTCCTCCGGTTCCAGGCACATGTCAATAACTTCCCTGATATTCGCCAAAGCTTCGTCAATAGTTTTGCCAAATGAATGACAGCCCTTAAAAACAGGGCAACTAACGATGTAAACATTATCTTCGTCCTGTTCAATAAGTATCGGAAGGTGTAAGATTTTATTTTTAGTCTTGCTCATCGTAAATATTGTTTTTTTACTCAAAATACCGAAGTAGCTGTACAAAGATAACCATAAAATGTTGCTGAAATTTATACACGTCCCTTATAATCTATTTTCGATAAGGTGAAATCCTTACAGACAAGCCCTGATAAAAAAAAGTGTCGATTTACCGATTTGCCGAATTTCAAATTTCAATTTTCAATTTGTATGATCGGGGGATTAATATATATTTTCAATGATATTTGCGATTGAGACGGAATTTTGATAATTTTGTCAGAAATGAACTTAAACCCGGCAAATTGACTTATGGATCTTGTGGAAGGATATCTTCAGAAACTTGAGGAGAAAATAAGGCAACTTGCTGAGGATCACCAAAAAATAAAAACTGAGAAAGATCTATTGATCAAACAATCGGTCATTCAACTTAAAACAATTGAAGAGCAGAAAGAAGAGAAAGAAAATTTAAAAAAGCAGGTCCAGGCGTTGAAGATTGCCAAATCCGTCGAATCAACTCAGGAGACGGGCAAGGTAAAGGACAAGATTCGGGACCTGGTGCGGGAAATTGACCGGTGTATTGAACTGTTAAATAAATAATGAAACTGGGGCATTGGAAGGGACATGGAAGAGCTTACCATCACGGTAAATATTGCCGACAGGCCTTACAGGTTAAAAATCAAAAGGGAAGAAGAAGAAGTCATCCGGAAAGCAGTTAAGGAAATTGAGCAAAGGATCAGGGAATATTCGGAGCACTTCGCCTTTAATGATAAGCAGGACCTGATGGCGATGGTATTGTTGCATTACGCGTCAACCGTCCAGAAACTTGAAAGTGACCTTTTATCCGGAGAAAATATGGTTATAACACGGCTTCAGAAGATGGAGCAATTAATCACGACACATCCGGATTAGCAGTTCGATCCCACGCGTTCTTTGAAAATATCAGAAAAGAAATTTACCCGCATTAATCCAATTCTGGTTTGATAAATCAACATGATCAAAATCAGGGTACGACTTACCGGCGCAAGGACAGGCCTCAACCAGCTTCATTGCTGGATTCACTTTAGTGGACAGTGGACGTTCGAACATCCGGGGCGACCCTAGCCATAATAATTTGGGTTTATCCCAAACCCCTGGATTAATAGCGGGTATTTTTATGAACATTAGTCAACTTAATCATATACTTCTAATCATTACTGAACCATGAACCAAATATTAATTTACCTACTAGATGGATTGGCAGGACTGGTACTTGGAGTGGTGATCGGATCTTTTATCTTACGAAAGCTTAACGCCGGGAAACTGGAAACCATAATGCATGAGGCAGAAGAAAAAGCTGAAGTAATAAAGAAAGAGAAGATCCTGCAAGCCAAGGAAAGGTTTCTTGAATTAAAAACAGAGCACGAAAAAGCCGTTAATGAAAGAAACAACGCCGTCCAGATAAACGAAACCAGGCTAAAACAGAAAGAAACCCTTATCTCTCAAAAATTTGAGGAAAACCAGCGAAAACAAAATGAAATCACCGCCATTAGGGAAAACCTTAATAATCAATTAGAAATCATAACAAAAAAGCAGTCAGAATATGACCGTGCGGTAAAGGAGCAGGTCGAAAAACTTGAGGTCATTGCGGGACTTTCTGCTGCGGAAGCTAAGGAACAGATCATTGAAACACTGAGGGAAGAGGCTAAATCTGAAGCACTGGTCTACATCAAGGACACTATCGAGGAAGCCAAGATCACAGCCCAGCGGGAAGCAAAGAAGATCGTGATTGAAACTATACAGCGGACTGCGGCTGAACATGCTATAGAAAATACCGTATCTGTTTTTCCATTGGAAAACGACGATGTCAAAGGACGTATTATCGGCCGGGAAGGCCGGAACATCAGAGCATTGGAAGCGCTTACCGGGGTAGAGATCATCATCGATGATTCGCCGGAAGCCATTATTTTATCAGGTTTTGACCCTGTCAGAAGGGAAATTGCCAGGCTCTCGCTGCATAAACTTGTTACTGACGGTCGTATTCACCCGGCCAGGATTGAGGAAGTAGTTGCTAAAACTACAAAGCAGATCGAGCAGGAAGTTATAGAAATCGGCAAAAGGACCTGTATCGATCTCGGTATCCACAACCTGCATAATGAACTGGTCAGGATGATCGGTAAAATGAAATACCGCTCTTCATACGGACAAAACCTCCTGGCCCACTCTATCGAAGTGGCAAAGCTTAGCGCGACGATGGCGGCTGAGCTGGGGCTCAATCCCAAAATGGCTAAAAGGGCAGGATTACTTCACGATATAGGAAAAGTGCCTGACAATGAGCCGGATTTGCCGCATGCAATACTTGGCATGAAGCTGGCTGAAAAATTCAAGGAGAACCCCGAGATTTGCAATGCAATCGGTGCACATCATGATGAAATCGAGATGGAATCGCTGATCGCACCAATCGTTCAGGTTTGTGATGCCATTTCCGGCGCAAGGCCTGGAGCCCGGCGCGAAGTGGCTGAAGCCTATATCCAAAGGCTCAATAAACTCGAAAACCTCGCCCTTTCCTATCCCGGTGTGGTAAAAACTTATGCCATCCAGGCAGGTCGTGAACTGAGGGTTATCGTTGGTGCCGATAAAATATCAGATAATGATGCCAGTAAGATATCCTACGAATTATCCAGGAAGATCCAGGATGAGATGACTTATCCGGGGCAGATCAAAATTACTGTTATACGGGAAACCCGGGCGGTGAATTACGCGAAATGAATTTTTTTTACTTTAGCCAATCTTTTAGTTAATCCCGGATTCTAATGGCATCAGAAGGCCAGTTTAAGAAATCACTCAATCTCTTTGATTCAGCGGCCATCACCATGGGCTCTATGATCGGATCCGGGATTTTCATTGTAAGCGCCGATATCGCAAGGAACGTGGGCTCCCCGGGCTGGCTGCTGGTCGTATGGGCAATAACGTTGGTCATGACTGTTCTGGCTGCCGTAAGTTACGGAGAACTGGCAAGCATGCTGCCCCATGCCGGCGGCATTTATGTTTACCTCCGTGAGGCCTATTCCCCCCTGTTCGGTTTCCTGTATGGCTGGACGTTTTTCCTGGTCATTCAATGCGGAACGATCGCTGCAGTGGCAATGGCTTTTGCCAAGTTTACCGGTGTTCTTCTGCCGGTAATCTCGGAACATAATACGGTGCTGGACTTAGGTTTTTTTAAGTTTAACTCAACCCAGCTTTTGGCTATTATTATGATCCTGGTCCTTACCTGGATCAATACCAGGGGGATCAAGGAAGGCAAGCGCGTTCAGAATATCTTTACCTATTCCAAGGTGTTGATCCTGCTGGCTTTTATTGTAATCGGTATCTATGTTGCCAAAGCCACCCAGCTCAATATTTTCCATTCACCTGATTTCTGGGATGCTGCACGGGTCGAGGATGGCGTACAGATCCCTGTAAAAGGCTTTTCTTTGCTCATTGCCGTAGGAATGGCCATGGTGGGCTCACTTTTTGCTGCTGATGCATGGTACAATATTACCTATACTTCAGATGAGGTGATCAATCCCAAAAAGACGATCGCCCGCAGTCTCTTTATTGGCTCCCTGACTGTTTGCCTGATCTATTTTTTGGTCAATGTGGTTTATATTATTGCACTGCCAGTCAGGGGTATCCCCGAAGGAGCGACAGTACTGGAAAGAGGTATCCAGTTTGCCAGTGAAGACAGGGTTGCCACAGCAGCTATCTACGGTATATTCGGAAAAAATACCGAACTGCTCATGGCTGTAGTAGTGGTTATTTCCACCTTTGGCTGCAATAACGGAATTATCCTTGCCGGTGCACGGGTAACTTTTGCCATGGCTAAAGACCGGCTGTTCTTCAAAAGAACCGGTGAACTCAGCAGTAAGGGCGTCCCCGCGTTTGCCTTGTGGATACAGGCCGGATGGGCAACCATCCTTTGTCTGACAGGCAGTTACAGCCAACTGCTCGATTATGTGATCTTTGCCGCGCTGATCTTCTATGTCCTGGTCATCTTTTCTGTATTTGTTCTCAGAAAAAAACATCCGGAATGGGAGCGGCCGTATAAAGCATTCGGCTTCCCGGTATTCCCTATTATTTACATAGCCGCCTGCCTGCTGATCATTATTATACTGTTGGTTTATAAGCCTTTATTCACCTGGCCGGGATTAGTCATAGTTCTTTCAGGTGTGCCTGTGTACTATTTGTGGAAAAGGCGGAAACCAACTTAGCCCTTCATGATCATTCAGATACCATTTTGTGTATCTTTTCCTGCACCACCCTGGTTATCTCGTCACTGCTGAAACCCTTAGGGTAGATTGGCTTTGAAAAGCTTACACTGATCCGGCTGAATGGGCGGGGAAAGATGGCCCTGCCGGGCATGGCACGATAAGCCCCGTTAATGGCCACGGGAACAACCGGTATGTTGAGCTCTTTGCTGAGAATGGCAAAAGTCTTTTTGAATTCCCCCAACCTGCCGGTTTTCGTCCGCGTACCTTCCGGGAAAATGATGACATTTTTACCCTTCTTCAATACCTCTGCAAGCTTTTGTATGGATTCTTTCAGATCCTTATTGACATCCATGACGATGACATTATTCGTGTTCGCCAGAAACTGAAGGAAACTGTTGTTTACATGTTTCTTCTTCGCATAGAAATAGCTGTTTTTCAGCGTTTTCATCTTAAGTGCCGCTAAAATATACAAGCCGTCGAAAAAACTCTGGTGATTGGGAGTGATAATGCATGGCCCTTCAGGCACATTCTGAGCGCCATCGCTTTTTAAACGGGAATATATGGAGAAAAATCCCCGGGCTGAACTTTTAAGAACCGCTAACGTCGGCCATGTCTTCGGCAGTTTCACCTGCACTTTTTCTTTCAGTGCAGCTGCCCAGTTGGTTACATCAGCATGGTGCCAGCGCTTATTATTTTTGATGTGTTCGACGAGTGACTTGACCGAAGCAAACTTCGCCAGGTTTTCTTCTTCGATTTTTACCCCGAAAGTTTTTTCGATAAAGTCTATGAGGCTAAGCTTCCCAAGAGAGTCAAGGGCAATGTCGAACTCCAGGTGGTCGTCCGGGGAAATATCCATATCTACCTGGCTCTCAATGAATGATTTTACTGCAAGGTATTCTTCAGAACCCGCATCTTCATAGGATTTTCCCGCTCTTTTTTGCTTTTCTCCCAGCAAGTTCTCCAGCTTGAAACGCTGGATCTTTCCGAGGCGTGTCCTGGGCAATTCTTCCTTTACCAGTGAAAACTGCATAATCCTTTTGTACGAAGTAAGTTCACGGTTAAAATCAGGCAAAATCTGTTCCCGGAAGTAGTTTTCGGGATTTTCCACCCCCTCTTCAGATAGAATTTTATAATCGGGATAGATGACAGCAAAGAAGATATCATGATGTAAAAACACCCCGGCTTCTTTTATACAGGCTACATTTTTCTCCAGTTTAAATTCCAGTTCTACCGGATTAATATTCTTGCCATTAGGCAGCACGATGATCTCTTTTTTCCTGCCGGTGATACGCAGATATCCTTTTTCATCGATCTCACCGAGGTCGCCGGTATAAAGCCAGCCATCCCTGAGGACTTCGGCCGTTTCTTCCGGCCGGTTGTAATATCCCTGCATGATATTCGGTCCTTTGGCCACAATTTCTCCGTCGCGGATTTCAACTGTCAAACCCGGAAGTGCTTGTCCTGCTGTACCAATAATAGCATGGCCCGGTCTCGGAAAGGTAATCATCGGTGCGGCTTCAGTCATACCATAACCTTCAAGCACTTCAAAACCCAATACCTGGAAGAAATGCCCTGCATCTTTATTCAAAGCAGCCCCGCCGGCAACCATGATCTCGAGGTGTCCTCCGAGTCCCTCGTGCACTCTTTTGAAGATCTTCATAGCCAGCCACTTGCTATGGGATAGTTTGACCAAGCGGTAAAAGATCCTTCCTATGGCTTTGGCATCGATCTTTGCTTTGATTCCCCGGTAAAGCAGTTCATACAACCTGGGAACGCCTATCATGATCTTTACCTGGTTATTTTTCAAAGTTTCGATGATGTCTGAAGACTGCATGGAAGGAGCCATAACTACAGTGCCTCCGGCGGACAATGGCGCCATCATCGATCCCATCAGGGGAAAAATATGATGCAATGGAAGCAGCATCAGCACCTGGCGGTCAGCATTAAAGATCTTAACATCATCCGTTACCGCCTTTAAGTTGGCAATCAGGTTTGCGAAAGACAACATAACGCCTTTTGGGCTTCCCGTAGTTCCGGAAGTGTATATGATCACAGCAGTCTTTTCGGCGTGGGCAGGCAATTCCCAGGATAAATCCGAAAGTGTTTCGTCACCGGGAATATCTTCGAAGAAGATGATTTCAGGAAGATAGTCCATCTTTCCAATCATTTTTTCCCAGGATTTGCTCATGCCCCGGCTGGCGAAGATCAATTCCGGGCGACAATCATTGATGATATAGGCGGCATCTTCCGCCGACGAGAGGAAATCAATCGGAACCACGATGGCATCATTCTGCCAGGCCGCATAAAAAGTATATATCCATTCAGGGCGGTTTTCCGAAAACAAGGCTATCTTTTGATATCCTTTTCCTGAGAACAAGCCTGCAAATCTGTTTATTTGACGGATGAGGCTGCGATATGTAACCGTTTGATCTTTAGTGATCAGAGCCGGTTTGTCAAAATAGTTGGTATTGATCATGAAGGTAGGAAATGGTACTCGAATATCACAAAGATATGACTTTTTCGAACAAAACTTGAAATTTGTAACGGTGAAACGGTGGAACAGTGAAACGGTGAAACGGTGGAATGGTGAAACCTTGAAACACGTAACACGTAACACGTAACATTGTATAGCCCCTCCCTTTCGGAGATACCTCATAAAGTCTTTATAACCGCAGAGACGCGGAGGCTCGGAGAATTAATTTTCCTCAATTAATTCAACAATCAAATTGAATTCATATTTTTGACAAGATAAAGGTTAAAAATTCACCCTTATGCGAAACAAACTCTTCACCACCAAGCCCATCCACGATATTTTACAGGAATCGGAAAAAAAGGAAGGGCTTAAAAGGACACTCACAGCCACTAACCTAACAACACTCGGCATCGGAGCCATTATCGGGGCCGGGATTTTCGTCATCACCGGGCAGGCGGCAGCACAGTACGCCGGGCCGGCTATCCTGATATCCTTTGTTATATCAGGAGTGGCCTGCGCTTTTGCCGGCCTCTGCTATGCTGTATCGCCGGCATATTGCAGCGATGCTATCTTCTCCACGTAATCCTTCCAGAACAATCTTGATTTTCTCTTCTGAGGAATAGATGCGACGGGTTTGCCGCTTAATGTCTTTGATAACTGTCGCTTCAGTCTGTTTTTTCTTACTTACCATCTTTGTGGGATTTTAGGGTTGATTTATTACTTGGTTTCCCAATATCCCACCTTAAATTTACTCTCAAATTAGTCCACTTGTGGCTGAAACAAAGAGATTCAGGGACTTTCGAAATTTCATGCCTTCACTCATTTTCTTGGCTTATGAATATCGGAACCCTCTTTTGCTTGTTTCCGTGCAATATTGAGCTTGCTATGCTTGTAACTATAGAAGTAATAGATCAGTACTCCAATTATCAGCCAGATAATCAGTCGAAACCATGTAGCCATTGGAAGTGCTATCATCTGAACTAAGCACACTCCTGCTCCTAGTATCGGAACAACAGGAACCCAGGGAGTTTTAAACGGACGATGAATATCGGGTCTGGTTTTTCTGAGAACGATGATACTTATGCAAACAATGGCGAAGGCAAATAAGGTACCTATAGAAACCAGTTCGCTTAAAATTGACATAGGTAAAATACCGGCAATAATCATGGCCACAAATCCTGTGAGTAAAGTGCTGACAAATGGAGTTTTAAAACGCGGATGCACTTTTGAAAAGACAGGTGGTAACAGACCATCTTTAGCCATGAAAAAAAATATCCTAGGCTGGCCCAGCAAGTGAACCAGTATGACAGAACCCAAGCCTGCGAGAGCGGCAATCTTGATTATCGGTCGAAACCAAAACATTTTCTGCCCCATGGCATTGACACCAACAGCCATCGGATCAGCGACATTCAATTGGGAGTAGCTGACAATCCCGGTAAGAACAATAGCTACCAGGATATATAAGACTGTAGAAATACCTAACGATCCCATGATTCCAATAGGCATATCACGCTGGGGATGTTTAGCTTCCTGAGCAGCTGTTGAAACTGCATCGAAGCCAATATAGGCAAAAAATATCACTCCGGCCGCACGGAATATACCCGACCAGCCAAAATTTCCAAATCCCCCGGTATTTGGCGGTATGAAAGGATGCCAGTTAACATTTTTTACAAAGTAAAATCCTGTAATGATAAACAAAATGATCACACCCACTTTGACGATAACCATGATATCATTTAATATTGCCGATTCCCTGATACCACGGACCAGTGCCATTGTAAGAATGGCGATAATGAACATGGCAGGCAGATTACAGATAGCCTGGACATGCTGAAGTGAGTCCGCGTTTATCCCTTTGCTCACCAGATCTTGCAGGAGTGATGGGGTTTCAGGTTTCCACCCTAAATCAGGAACATTTATCAGTGTTGTGCCGGTAGGGGCTGAAAGAAAAGCAGGTATATGAACATTGAAATCAGCCAAGAAACTCACCAGGTAACCCGACCATCCAACCGAAACAGCAGAGCATGCAAAAAGATATTCAACGATTAGATCCCAGCCAATGATCCAGGCAATAAACTCACCCAGTGTTGCATAGGCATAAGTATAAGCGCTTCCGGCAACCGGGATCATCGAAGCAAATTCAGCATAACATAAACCTGCAAAGGCACAAGCTACTCCGGAAATAAGGAATGAGATCACAATAGCAGGGCCGGCATACATCGCAGCTGCCTGTCCTGTTATTACGAAGATTCCTGCGCCGATGATGGCCCCAATGCCTAAAGTAGTCAGGTTAGTCGCAGTTAATACGCGCTTAAAGCCATGTTCGACTTGATCAGACTCTTTTAGGATCTGGTTTATTGGTTTAATACTGAAAAGATCTTTGAACATAAGGTGCGTGTTAAAATTGGAATTAAAGGTAAAAATAAAATGTTTGGACACAAACAAGCAAAAAGAGTGAAATTATTTCATTCTTCTTATTTGGCGTTTCAATTATGGTGTTTACATTATTCTATTTGTTATTTCATAAAGAAATTCCCTATTATGAAAAAATCCATAATGATTTTATGATTCCTTTTCACACTAATTTTAAAAATGACTTTTTGGAAAAATAACACCTACTTTATTAAAACCAACCTAATCAAAAGCATACATAAGTTTTCTAGCATCTAAATTAAAAACATACTTTTCCCTTTGTGATATAATTAACCTTAATTCTTTTTGACCCGGATGAATTTTTACAACAATAAACTTATCTTGTTTATTCTTGAAATATCCGCTTACCTGTAAAACATCTACTACTTTTTGAACTTCCGGGGATTCATTTTCAACCTCCTTGTTTACACATTTAAATTTACTATAAAGTGTCCACGAAGGTCTGAAGGTTCTACATATAAATTTTAAAAATATAACATTCACCACCACTAAAATAATGATTAGGGATCCGATCCGAACCCCATGGGTACCCCTGGTCCCGATACTTGGTACAGCTGTCTGCCTGGCACAAATGGTCGCCCTTCCGTTTGATACCTGGCTCCGGTTGCTGATCTGGATGGGTATCGGGTTTCTGATCTATTTTACTTACAGCGTCAACCATAGCAAATTCCATAAACCGGGGTTATAAAATTTCTCCTTTTGACCGGGTATATTTTTCATTTTTCCGGATCAATCGGTAATGAAAGACCGGATCAAAGATTATTTTGCCTTTAACCGGAAAGAACAGCGGGGTTTGATCATCCTGCTGGGCCTGTTGCTATTATCTGTATTGATCAATCTTTTCCTTCCACAACTGGTCCCGGAAAAGGAGTACGACATTGCCCCTTTTCAAATTGCAGTATCAACTTTCATTGCATCCATTGATAAACTTGACTCAACAGAAAAGATAAAACCACAAAAATTTTCTGATAATTATTCAAAAGATGAGGGCGCTGATCTTAGCTCCTTCATTGCATCTCCTTTTAATTTCGATCCGAATGATTTAAACGAACAACAATGGGTTAATATGGGCATAGGAGCCAAAATCGCCCGCAATATCCTTCGTTATCGCGAAAAGGGAGGGACTTTCCGTGATAAAAAAGGTCTTGGCAGGATCTATGGTATGAATGATTCAGTCTTTGCAATCCTTGAGCCATATGTCCGGATTAAAGAAATGGAGAAAGCACCGTCATCATCTTATATTAATAATAATGATAATAAAAACTACACAAAACCAGGCAATAACTTCACAAAATATAAACCGGATACGCTTATCATCGAACTGAATTCGACTGATTCTGCATCACTACTCGCCTGCCATGGCATCGGGCCATCATATGCAGGCAGGATCATCAGGTACCGTGAGCTTTTGGGCGGGTTTACCAGCGTTGAGCAGCTCATGGAAATAAGAGGCATGGATAGCATTCGCTACAACCAGTTCAGGGGGCAGATCACCGTTAACCCGCAGCAGGTTAGAAAGATCGACCTGAATAGTGTAACCTTTAAAGAATTGTTAAGACATCCATACTTTGAATATTACCTGGTCAAGGCTGTTTTCAATTTCAAAGATGAAATTAAAGCCTATGATTCTGTCGGACAGATTAGGACAATACCTGTCATGTACGAGGAATTGTACGAAAAGATAGCACCGTACCTGGATGTCAAACCGTCTGCAGGAAAATAATTCTTATCATTGCTGCCTGATCCCTAGTAAAATTCTATGACAAAAATCGGCCGGATATTCAGCAATTTCCCAAGGGCCTTCTGGGTTGCCAACACCATGGAGCTTTTTGAACGATGGGCGTGGTACGGGATGTTCCTCGTCCTCCCTCTCTACCTGACTGGTTCAACCGACACAGGAGCGCTGGGCTTTTCCCAGGCGCAGAAAGGCCTGCTCACCGGTACCGTCGTCATGATCCTCTACTTTCTTCCAACCTTTACAGGCGCTATTGCTGATAGATTCGGCTATAAGAAAATCCTTATCCTTGCTTATATCATTCTTATAACCGGTTATTACATGATGGGTGTGGTAAGAAGCTACACCGCACTCTGGTTTGTTTTTCTTTACCTGGGTGTCGGAGCTGGATTGTTCAAGCCGGTCATTTCTGCCACCATTCGTAAAAGCACTAACGACAAAACGTCATCTATCGGCTTTGGCATCTTTTACATGATTGTCAATATCGGCGCTTTTGTCGGCCCCATTTTCGCGTCCAAATTGCGGGAAGTGAGCTGGGACCTGGTTTTTATCATGTCGGCAGCTGTAATTGGCATCAACCTTTTGCTGGTACTTTTCATTTTCCGGGAACCGCCATTGGAAAGGAAAAGCGAACCGCTGATGAAGTCAATCGTCAATATCTTCCGTAACATCGGTTCCGCGCTCAGTGATCTCAGGCTGCTCATTTTCCTCATCATCATCATTGGTTTCTGGGCCATGTACAACCAGCTTTTCTATACCCTGCCGGTTTTTATAGATCAGTGGCTCGACACCTCCCCTATTTACAATATATTGGATTCTGTTTCACCGTC
The DNA here is from genome assembly GCA_023229505.1 of Bacteroidales bacterium. NCBI lineage: Bacteria > Pseudomonadati > Bacteroidota > Bacteroidia > Bacteroidales > Bacteroidales bacterium. The sequence continues at coordinate 15,712 of JALNZD010000016.1, forward strand.
ATTGGCCAGGGCTATCGGCACTGAAAAAGGGACGATCGCCCCGGAAATGCTTACCAATATCGATGCTTTTTACATCGTAGTTTTCCAGGTACTGGTTTCCAGCCTGGTGATGCGCTTCAAACCGCTGAAAACCATGCTGGCCGGCATTTTTATCTGTGCCATCGGTATCGGGCTCTGGTTCGTTACGCTGAACCCTTTCTTCCTTTTCCTGTCTATTCTGATCTTTGCTTTTGGCGAAATGACCAGTTCTCCCAAGATCCTGGAATACGTTGGCCGGATTGCGCCGGAAGACAAGGTCGCTTTGTACATGGGCTGTTATTTTATTCCGATGGCAGGAGGAAATTTCCTGGCCGGCATCCTCTCGGGAAACGTTTACGGTCCCGTTGCAGACAAGATCACGCTTTTGCAGCGTGAGGTTGCCGCCAGGGGATTAAGTATCCCCGAAATTTCGGCCTCTTTTTCCCAGAATGAGTACGTTGCGCAAGCCGCAGCCCGGATGGGGATGACACCTCATGAACTGACACTCTTTCTTTGGAACACTTACCATCCTTCAAAAATCTGGATGATCTTCACCGGTATCGGCCTGCTGACCGTTGCGGCGTTATTTGTCTATAATTGGTTTTTAGGAAGAAATCCAGGGAAACAGGCTTATTGATCCCGTTTTCTGTAGATATGCCGGATTTCATGTATTTCTTGATCGGTAAGGGTAGTTTTCCAATAAGCGCCATCATCGTTTTCATCTTCATCTTCATTCCCATCATCATGCTTTTCTTCAAGTTCCCAGTCATAAACCTTGCGCTGCGGGCCTTCTTTCCGGTAATAAAATGCCATTGAAATCCCTGCGACGAGGCCAAAGAGATGCGATTCCCACGAAATATTCTCTTCAGGGAAGAATTCAGGAAAAATGCCCCAGATCAGGCTGCCATATAGAAATACCACGATCAGCGCCATCGCCATCAGGCCCGCATGACGACGAAGTATCCCGCTGACAAGAATGAAGGCTGCGAGACCATAAACTATACCGCTCGCACCGATATGGCAGGCTTCTCTTCCGCCAATCCAAACCCAGAAACCTGTAAAAAGCCAGATCAATACCAGGATACGAAATGCAATTTCCCGGTAAAAATAAAACAGCGCCGAACCCAGTATAATCATGGGAACTGAATTAGCGATGAGATGAGAAAAACCGCTGTGAATAAACGGTGTGGTGATTATTCCAACGAGGCCCTGCCATTTTAACGGATAGATGCCGAGGAAGGACAGATCGTACCCACCGATTGTCTGGATCAACCTGACGGCCCACATGATCAAAACTAACAGGGATGGGAAAACCAGGCTATGAATTATTCTTTTTTCGTCTTCTCTCATTATGAAAGGGAAACCTTGATATTGATGCGTAAAGCTAATCAAACCGGCATTAAAAATATCATTTTGCCGGACATTCATTACAAAAATGGCTCCAATGTCATTATCTGACAAAAGCAACAAGGTCATTCCGTTTTTTCAATCAGAATACTGACCGGCAGATGGTCGCTGAACCCATTGTTATAGCCAGGGCCTGAATAAGTGCGAAAAGGTTTATAACCGGTATAAGTCTCATCTGGCTCCATAAGAAAGCCGGCCCTGAATATCTCAGTTTTTTCGCTCACCAGTTTCAATCCATTATTTCCACTTATCAAGGAAGGTGAAACGAGGATCTGGTCAAAGACGCTCCAGCTCCCCTGGTGTTTTATCGTGCCTTCAATATCAGTCAATGAAGTTTTAACCGAAAGATTGATAAGGAGCGAATGACTGTCCGCACCTTCATTCACCAATATTTTATTCAGGACCTGAAGGCTTTCATCTCCGGGTTCATCATTAAAATCGCCCATGATAATGATATTGGAAGAAGGGATTGAAGATAAAAACTGCTTTACAGACACCGCCAGCATACTGGCTGCCGCCAGTCGCTTTGCATTTGATCCGCCCGCACCGCCGTAACGGGAAGGCCAGTGATTAACGTAGACATGAATAGTGTCATTTTTCCATATCCTGCCTTTCACCAGCAGGATTTCCCGTGTAGCCTCACCTCCGGGCAAAGGAACTTTCAACCAGGCAGATGAATCCGGCTCGAAAATGTCCGGGCGGTAAAGCATAGCCACATCAATTCCTCTCGCATCGGGCGATTCCCGGTGAATGATATGATAGCCTATCCTATTCAATGGCGTATCATAGATCAACCTGTTCAGCACGTCCCGGTTCTCGATTTCGCTTAGACCGATAACAGCCGGCATTTCTCCCTCACCCAGGGCCACAATAGTCTGGTAAATACGGACAATTTTACGACGAAAACGTTCATTCGTCCAGTTCTTGTCACCTTCCGGTAAAAATTCCTCATCATTTGTCAGGGAATCATTCCGGGTATCAAACAGGTTCTCCACATTGTAAAAGACAATTCGGGCCTGCTGAGCCTGCGTTTCAGCAATGATCAACCCAATCAATCCGGTCATAAGAAAAAATACTTTTTTCATAACATTGAAATCATTTGAATGCTGAGTCTATCCCGAATAAGCATTTTTTGCCACCAAAGCACTAAAACACAAAAATTCACCAAGGTTATTTACTTAATAATCATTGTTTTGTGAAATTTGGTGTCTTGGTGTTTTTGTGGCATTTAAAGTTATCTGCCAGTAAGAGTAGACTCTACTCTTTATATTTATCCGGTTTTTATCAAAATATACCCGGTTGGAATAAAATATTTTCAAGGGTGCAACTCTTTTCAGTATCATTTGTCTTATGAATCATAGATTATGTATTCTAAAAGATGAATTCAATCATTAACTGCATAACAAATGCGCCTTTCGATCGTTTATGCACGTATTAAACCAAACTATGAGGCTTAAACTAATTATTCTCCTGATCCTGTTTCCTATCATGACCATTTTTGCCGACGGAGAGTCAGACCCGTCTGTAAAACGTTACACGGTAAGTGGCCATGTGAAAGATGCTGAAACAGGAGAAGACCTCTTTGGCGCGTCCATTCTCGTTGCTGAGATTGGCACGGGTTCTGTCGCGAATGAATATGGTTTTTACTCCGTAAGCCTTCCCAAAGGGCAATATTCCCTTAGTTTCTCATACACGGGTTATGAATCGCAGATTCATAATGTCACAGTTGAAAAAGATATTGTTCTGGACATTCAGTTAAATCCTCTTTCTCAAACCTTAAAAGAAATTGAGATAAAAGCTGAGCGAACCGATGCAAATGTCAAAGCTCCGGAAATGAGCATCGTAAAAATGGATGTAAAGACCATCAACAAAATACCCGCCCTGATGGGTGAAGTAGATATTATCAAAGCGATCCAGCTTTTACCGGGGGTCCAGTCTGTCAGCGAAGGATCATCAGGATTCAGTGTCAGGGGTGGCAGCCCGGATCAGAACCTCATCCTGCTGGATGAAGCGACTGTTTATAACCCCTCACATTTCCTCGGTTTCTTTTCGGTTTTTAACAATAATGCCATTAAGGATGTTAAATTATATAAAGGCGATTTGCCGGCACAATATGGGGGAAGGTTAGCATCGGTGCTCGATGTCAGGATGAAAGACGGGAATCAGAAAAAGTTTTCAGGAACAGGCGGTATTGGGCTGATATCCAGCAGGCTGACCATTGAAGGGCCGATCATCAAAGACAGGACCTCGTTTATTGTCTCAGGAAGAAGGACTTACGCTGACCTTTTCCTGCCACTTTCCAAAAATGAAGGCGCTCAGGATAGCCGCCTTTATTTCTACGATTTTAACGCAAAGATCAATCATACTTTTAATGAGAATAACAGGATTTATCTTTCGGGGTATTTCGGCAGGGATGTTTTCAAAAATCCTTTTGCAAATATGAAGCTGGGAAATTCTACGGCAACAGCCAGATGGAACCATTTGTTCTCACAAAGGCTTTTCAGTAATTTCACAACGATTTATTCCCGCTATGAATACGGCCTGGGAACGGCCAATGAGAGTGATCCCAATTCATTTCTATGGATTTCCAAACTTCAGGATTACCAGGTTAAAGGTGATTTCACTTACTACCCAACTACAAATCATACGTTGAGATTTGGTTTCAGCAGCATCCTGCACATTTTTGACCCTGGAAAAGCCAAAGGAACCGGTGATGAAAGCATGTTTACAGGATATGCACTTGACCGGACCCACGCATTGGAAAGCGGGGTTTATATCAGCAACGATCAGGATATAGGCAGCCGGCTGACCCTGAAATACGGTCTCCGTTTTTCCCTGTTTCAAAATGTCGGACCAGCCACAGTTTACGGGTATGATCAATATTTCAAGCTGGCAGATTCCACCAAATACAGCCAGGGAGATTTTTATCACACTTACTCGGGTCTAGAGCCAAGACTTGGGATGACTTATGTTTTGGATGAGGTTTCTTCAGTAAAAGCAAGCTATTCTCACACATACCAATATTTGCAACTCGCTCAGAATTCAACGGCCGGAACCCCGCTCGACATCTGGTTTGCCGCCAGCCCAAACGTTAAACCTCAGGTTTCCGACCAGGTTGCTGCCGGTTATTTCAGGAACCTAAGGCGGAATACCATTGAAACTTCGGTGGAAGTTTACTATAAAAGCATGCGTAACGCCATTGATTTTAAGGATCATGCAACGTTATTGCTCAATAAACAACTGGAAGGCGAATTGCGTTTTGGTAAAGCATGGGCTTATGGCATTGAGTTGATGATTGCAGTTCCTGAAGGACGATTGAACGGATGGGTCAGTTATACCTACTCCCGGACCTGGAGGAAATTCAAGGACATCAACGATGGGAAAACTTATCCCGCGCCTTATGACTCGCCGCATGATGTATCTATAGTCATGAATTTTGAAGCCAGCCAGCGCATCAGTCTTTCAGCCAATTGGATTTATTCAACCGGAAAGCCGGTCACATTCCCCACCGGGAGAGCCGTCATCGATGGAGCCATAGTCCCCATCTATTCTGATCGGAATGCTTACAGGATAAAAGACTATCACCGGTTAGACCTGTCAGTTACCTTGCACCAGAAACCCAACGACCACAGGTTCAAATGGGATTTGATCTTTTCAGTTTATAATGCTTATAACCGCCATAATACCTGGGCCATTAACTTTGTTCAGGACGTTCAAAACCCTTACAAAACCTACGCTGAAATGACTTACCTGTTCGGTGTCATACCGGCTGTTACTTTTAACTTCAGATTTTAATCATGAGAAAGATATTTTTGATCATACCAGCTATTTTTATATTTCTTACGTCTTGCACCGAGCGCATTGACATTAAACTGGATGATTCCTTTACACGACTGGTTGTTTACGGTGCCATAACAACTGATACCACGCGGCATTATATCGAATTATCCACTACTTCCAGTTATTATTACAATGAAGCTCCGCCGCCTGTTACAGGTGCCAGCCTGGAAATCTCTGATGATCAGGGTAATACGGAAAGCCTTACAGAATTGGAACCCGGAAAATACGCGACTTCTCCCCTGTTCTTCGCCTTACCGGGAAGAACATATACCCTTAGAATTGAATTGGCAGGGGAGCTAAACGGACACAAAACTTATCTGGCAACTTCATCTGTTAACCCCATTTACCCGATTGATTCAATCGGATTAGTTTACCAGCCCGACTGGGGAGAAAAAGGTTTTTATGAAGTCACCTGTTACTACCAGGATCCCCCCACCAGGGACTTCTATATGTTTAACATTTTTAAAAACGGCGAAATGCTTACCGATACCATCAGAAACCGGTTTGTCATCGATGATGGATTCTTCAACGGTAATTATACCAATGGAATTGGCGTAGGTTTCCTCAATCAGGCAAACGAAAGGGAAGTGCTTAGGGTTGGCGACACAATTACTTTCCAGGGTTGCAACATTACCGAAGAATATTTTAATTTCGTCCAGACTCTGCAATCTGAAACCGGTTTTCAGAATCCGTTGTTCAGCGGCCCGCCGGCAAATGTCAAAAGCAATATCAGTAACGGCGCCGTAGGTTTTTTTGCTGCTTATGCAGTAGCCTATTCCAGAAAGGTTTTTCAACCTTAAAAAAATATTTCCCAACCGACCGGGTATATTTTTCATTTTTCCGGATAAACAAGAAAAAGGATTCATGTTTGTCCGGTATCATCGTGGGTTGGCCACCCGGATATTCCTCTTATTCTATTGAGTAAACGGACAAATTTGAATTTAGTTATTGATTCAAAAAAAATCTGGCTTACAATCTAATTTACTACACTGCTCTTCCTGTTTAATTATACAGGTTGATAATCATCGAATTACTCTTGATAACAGGAGCAGCGGCGCCGGTTCTTCCTTTCGGACAGCTTATCGGAAATATGTTGGGGTGGAATTGTTGGACTGCGAAAGTGGAAATATGCCCGGTTGCCGAAAAGGGCTGATAGAGTAGGCGAAATTGAAATTAAACCAACGGATTATGAAAAAAATACTTTTTACTTTTGTTATCCTTCTGGCTATAATAGCCAATGGACAAGCGCAGGAAAAGCTGAAGATCGGTGAAATAAAGAACGGTAAGTTCCAGGTCACCAATCCGGATGCTTTGAAAGCTTTCTTTATGAACAGCCTGGGAAATAGCGGAGCCTTGGGGAAAGATTTCCAGGTCAGCACAGCGCCGGAAGGCGACCGCTTCTTTGTTTATTACCCTGTATCCGGAAATAAGGATAAAGTGACAAATATAGGTGTGATGCTAGTTAAAATTAAGAATGATGCTTTTATTGTCGAAAATCCACCTGATCCCATCCCAAACGCACCCGGGGGTGGTGGAAGTGCCACATTTACATGCACCGGTAATCCATGTGAATCATGCACTCCTGATATTACATGGCCGATAGGGAATTGGATTCCATTGATCATGTGTAATTGTGAAGGTGGTGGCCATTGTAACATGTCAATCTCCTTCTCAATCAATATTAATATTGGTTTCTAAAATGATAATTTACTCAGTGTAAACTCTTTCAGATTGAAATATCGGATAAGATAAATTAATTAAAATCCTCTCTGAAGGAGTTTACACTTTCCTTTACCCAATTTAAGCTAATTAATATGAAAACACGGCTACTCCTGATCTTTCTTCTCTCTGCCAATGTGCTATTTTCCCAAGTAAGCAGTGAAAAGTCACAATCCGGAGATCCATTTCTAAATTCGGTCTTAAAAATATTCTTCCTCGAAAATATTTCCTATGAAGTCTCTTCCAAAAAAAAGGCATTATTTGACTTGGATACGGCATATTCTCAAGCAAAGGTTACAGTCAAAAAGCAAGGTGACTCCATCATCTTTTTACATATTATAAACTCTACCCAACAGGATGAATTACTGCTTTATAGTGATTCCGTATGGTACGTTCGTCATCAGGAAAAAGAATTGCGGTTTATTGGAAAAGGAATCGATGGTGCAGGTAGAAATTATTTATTGGAACATTTCCCTGTTAGTTTATACACTATAGATACACTAATTAATCAAGTGAACCCATTTTGGAGAATCATCAGAGAAAATGAACTATATAATTTGGTTTCAATTGACATTGCGACTAAACCAGAGGAGGTTTCTGACCTTCGGGTGGAAATCTTGATAAAGCATTCTGACAGCCTGATTTATTCAATGATACAAGATGTTGGTTTCAAGGGAATGACTGTCCGTCTTTTTCAAGAGGAAACCTTCCGGAATTATACTTTCCCTACGACTGATCAAGTCGTATTGCCTGCCTGTTTCAATGATTATAAGAAGATTATTCCAGACTATATAGCTATAGATGGACTTGAGAAATCACAATCGGATAGCGTGAAACAGGATATTTTTTTACAATCCATAGAACTGTATGATTTGGAAGAAAATCCTTTCAGACTGCCGGAAGAAGGATTGATCTTTTTCGATCTATGGTACGTAGGTTGTTTTCCCTGCATGAAAGCTGCACCGGTGATCGAAAAACTCTTCAATGAATATAAAGACAGTATTCATTTTTACAGTGTAAATGAAGTCGACTCCGACAAGGAAAAGATTAAGCGGTTTATGGACATGAAAAACATTTCATTTCCTGTGCTGCTTGGTGGCAAAGAAAAACTTGCCGTTAAGGTCAATGGCAGAAGTGGTTATCCGCTATTTATCCTGATGGATGCCCAAAGCGGCAAAGTATTATGGAAATTAGAAGGATATACGGAAAACCTTGAAGAACTTATAAAAAATGCCATCGACCAAAACCTTTGATGATTACCCGGCCATACTTTAATTATGTTCAGACCTTCAGGATATATATCACTTTTTGATGAAATCAATCTTAATAACAATTTCGTTTTTGCTGATATGGGCATATTCGCAAAGCCAGCCGGGTGCAACTGACCTGCAAAAACAACTGGATGAATTAAGATCCAGGATCAAAATACTGGAGAAAGAGAATGATAAACTGAAGTCGGAAAGCAGATCGAACGACAGTGTGGCTTATTGCACCTTGCGTTACGAAATATTCGAAGCTTTCACGAATGTTTCACAACTTGATTTCGATTTTAAGAATACAGCCGATAAAATTGCTGTAACCGGCTTGTTTACCAAGTTAATGCAGGCAAACAACCCGACCAGCGATATCCTCGGTTTCCGGTTCACTGAAATAATTTTTTCTGCCTCGGAAAAGCATTTTAAAGAGGCATTGAAAGATGAAGGAGATAAAAAAAGATTTTCGCAGGTCATCAGTAAAATCATTGATAATCCGGTTGTTTCCTCACTCGCTAATACTAATCCGGTCACTTCTGTTGTGGCGGCCATCATCAACATTGTTGCCGGTTTTACAACCTCACGGACTGAAGTTGAAAAAGAAGGTGGCCGGATCAAAGATGTCACTGTTGAACAGCAGGATGCTTTTGAGAATAGAGGAATTTCAGCCTTCCGAAATGAATTGAAGGAATACATTGACTTTTATGATGCGCTCATTATTGCTTCCTGTGATTACCTGGAAGGTCTTGATGCACTTAATAGAAAGTTCGCTAATCTCATCCAGTCGGTAACGGATTACAAAAAGGAACTCTACACTGAACTTGATTTCAAAGAAAGCAACCTGCTGATGCAACTGGCAAAGTTATTACCGGACCCTGCTGCAGATGGCATCAATTATAGCGGCATCATTCATGACCCTAAAATTCAGAAGAGCCAGCTTCTTGCAAGAAAATACCCGGTCCTGCAGCAGGCTGTCAGCTCTTTCAAAAAAGAATATAACACCCTCCTTTTTAATTTCTTATCGGATTATATCAAAACCCTGAAAACGGCCAGGGACTTCCCCAGCGGGGATATAGATAAAACTAAGACCGATGCCCTGGTTACTGATATTGAAACCTTTATCAACAGTCAGAAAGGCAAAGAACGGGAAGAGCTGGATGCATTCAGATAAAGTTTGAAACCCATTCTATGTATCTTTGTCACTAAAGTAGCTAAAACCAAAACTTTGGTTTCTAATTTCAAATTTCTATTTTCAAATTTCTAATTTTAATGATTACCATTATTGCCGATGATCACATCCCTTTCCTGAAAGGCGTTCTCGAACCTTTCGCAAAGATTATTTATACGAAAGGCGGCCAGATTGACCACAAACTCGCCCTGCAGGCTGACGGGTTGGTTATCCGGACAAGAACATTTTGTAATGCCAGCCTGCTGGAAGGAACACCGGTGAGGTTTATCGCCACGGCTACCATCGGTTTTGATCATATCGACACGGATTATTGTTCAAAAAAGGAGATCAGCTGGCATCATGCCCCCGGGTGCAATGCTTCGTCTGTCAGGCAATATCTGGCATCCGCCCTGGTCAATCTGGCATTAAGACATAAATTCAGCCTGCAGGGCAAGAAGATCGGTATTATTGGCGTAGGGCACGTCGGTAGCAAAATAGCCCAGCTTGCCAGTGCACTGGGCATGGTTCCCCTGCTCAATGACCCCCCCAGGGAAAGATCTGAAAATATAGGTGGTTTTGTATCCCTTGAAGAAATACAGGAAACCGCTGATATCATTACTTTCCATGTGCCCCTCACCCATGAAGGTCCGGATAAAACATATCACATGGCGGATAAGGAGTTTTTTAAAAAGCTCAGAAAAAAACCATTGCTCATTAATACCGCACGTGGCCCTGTTATCGATACTCATTTAGTTAAAGACACCGTCTGCAGAGGTGAAATTTCCGGATTTGCTGCCGATGTATGGGAAAATGAACCAAATCCTGACAGAGAACTGCTGGAAATAGCCGGCATTGCCACTCCCCACATCGCAGGTTATTCCGTGGAAGGCAAAGCAAACGGAACAGTTGCCTGCGTGCAGGCCGCCAGCCGCTTCTTCAACTTCGGAATTGATGATTGGTATCCATCGCCCCTACCACTTCCTGAAAATCCGCTGATTGAAATAAATGCCCGGGGCAATACAAATGAGCTGGTAATATTCGAATCTATTCTTGCAAGCTATGATGTTCGGCATGATGATGCCATCTTCCGGAAGGATCCTTCCCAATTCGAAAACCTCCGGAATCATTACCCGGTCAGACGCGAGTTTGGCGCATACCGGGTACATATTTCAAATTCAAGGACAGAACTTCTATCAATGCTGCATAAAATTGGATTTTCTTCGAGTTCTGAGTTCTGAGTTTTATCTTCTGTCTTTTGTCTTCTGTCTTCTGTCTTACGGTTTTTTAATTTTAATTTTTAATTTTGTCTGTTGTCATCTCAATTCACTATTTTTCACAACGTAACTATGCCCGAAAATGAGCAAACCGATTGTTGACCGTGCTGCCGACAATATCCGCATTTTATCCGCCGCCATGGTGGAGAAATCCAACTCCGGCCATCCTGGCGGAGCAATGGGAGGTGCTGATTACATCAACATCCTTTTCACTGAATTTCTGAATTTCGATCCGGATGATCCCACCTGGCCCTTGCGCGACCGATTTTTCCTCGATCCCGGCCACATGTCGCCCATGCTTTATTCCATCCTCCATCTGTGTGGATATTTCTCCACAGAAGACCTGCAAAATTTCCGGCAATGGAATAGCGTAACGCCAGGCCACCCTGAGCTTGACCTGCTCCGCGGGATTGAAAACACATCGGGGCCGCTGGGGCAGGGACATGTGATAGCAGTGGGAGCCGCTATTGCAGAGCGTTTCCTTGCTGCGCGCTTCGGGGAATGGATGTCACATAAAACCTTTGCCTATCTTTCCGACGGAAGCATAGAGGAAGAAATTTCCCAGGGAGCGGGTCGCATCGCGGGGTATCTGGGGTTAAATAACCTGATCATGTTTTACGATTCCAACGGTATCCAACTCTCCACAAAAGTCAATGAAGTTACCTGTGAAAATACAGCCGCGAAATACGAAGCCTGGGGCTGGTATGTGCAATCCATCAACGGCAACAATGCCGGTGAAATCAGGCAGGCTTTGCAGAATGCTGTGACCGGGAAACATCGTCCTTGTCTTATCATCGGTAAAACGATTATGGGTTTTGGGACCCTTTCGGAAGATGGTAAAAAAATGGAAGGCCTCGGTTCTACTCACGGACAACCACTTTCCAAAGCAGGGGCTTCTATTGAGAAAACTATCCTTAACCTGGGCGGCGATCCGGCAAGACCCTTCCAGGTATTCCCTGATGTCAAAGAATATTACACCCGGATTTTGAGCAAAAAAAGAGATCAGACTGATTCCAGGAAAGCCACACAGCATACATGGGAGGATCTTAATCCCGGACTAACTGCCACATGGAAAAAGTGTATCGCCAATGAACCGCCTTACATTGATTACAAAGCTATCCCCCTCAAACCTGATGCGGCAACCCGCAATACATCAGGGGATGTCCTTGCTTACTATTCAGCTCACTTAGGTAATATGATCGTAATGTCAGCCGACCTTTCGAACAGTGACAAGACAGAAGGATTTCTCAAATCATCCAAACCTTTTAAACCGGGTGACTTTACCGGCGGGTTCCTGAATGCAGGCGTTTCCGAGCTGACCATGGCCGCAATTGCAAACGGCATCGCCTTGCATGGAGGTATATTTGTGGCTTGCGGCACTTTCTTTGTTTTCTCGGATTATATGAAACCGGCCATACGCCTGGCTGCCCTGATGCGTTTACCGGTGAAATACGTTTTCACCCACGACTCTTTCCGTGTCGGAGAAGATGGCCCGACGCACCAGCCGGTGGAGCAAGAGATGCAGCTCCGGTTGCTGGAACAACTTAAAAATCACCACGGTGGTAACGGACTGCTGGTTCTTCGCCCCGCTGACGGCGCCGAAACTATTGCCGCCTGGAAGATGGCTGTGGAAAACACTAAAAGCCCTACTGCCCTGATACTGTCCCGCCAGAATATCAAAGATATCCCTGCCCTTCCCGGTGGTTCCCGCTTTGAACAAGCCGGGCAGATCTGCAAAGGGGCCTATATTGTCAGGGACACCAGTGGAAAGCCCGATATCATCATGCTGGCCAACGGATCGGAAGTATCTACGCTGGTGGAAAGCGCTGATCTGCTTGAAATAGAGAAAGGCATTCATGCCAGGGTTGTTTCGGCCCCTTCGGAAGGTTTGTTCCGCCTCCAGGATAAAGCGTATCAAATAAGTGTCATACCGGAAGATGTCCCTGTATTTGGACTTACAGCAGGACTTCCCGTCACCCTCCAGGGACTTGCAGGATGCAAAGGGAAGGTTTTCGGGCTTGACCACTTCGGCTTCTCCGCCCCTTACCAGGTCCTGGATGAAAAATTCGGATTTTCACCGGAGAACGTGGTGAATCAAGTGACAGAATTTTTGAAATTTGAAACTTGATATTTGGAATTCTTTAATCGAAAATTGAGTCCGTTCCTGATTTAAGAATAACCATATTCCTCATAGAACTTCCGGATGACAGAATCGAGGTCATCAAAAACCACATAATGATTTTTGCACCCGTTTCTTGAACAAACACTCACTCTTCCACCAACATCTGCATTAAAAGAAACCATAGGAGCATCGCAGATATCACAGGTAACATTTTTTCTCTTGAGATTCTCTTTGCAATGTGGGCAAGTTAATACAACTATTTCATTGTCAGGTATATGAAATTCTGAACTGTAATTATAATCTCCGTAAATCGAACTCAACCACATCGTTCCCTTTTGATTGTTGGAAGTTTCGATATGTAGTCTGATTCCTGGTTTATTATTGATGAGATGATTCCCGTCCATTAGCGATTCATCGCAATGAGGGCACCTGACTGATAATGCAATTACCTTTGTCATATTTCAGGATTTTATAGATTAATGATATCATGACCCTTTCCTAATGATTGTTTGAATTATTTTTCCATTTGCATCCCTGACCTTTACTTCCATTGGCATCTTTCCGGGCAAATGGTGAGTTGCGCAGGAAAAGCAAGGATCATATGCACGGAAAGCCATTTCGATTAAATTAAGTTTCCCTTCATCAACCTCTTCTCCAGGCCGGATCAGTTGCATTGCAGCCATTTTAATTGAAAGGCAGATTGCGCCGTTGTTGTTCGTGGTACCAACAATAAGATTAACCTTTTTAGTTATACCTTTTTCATCAGTAAAATAATGATGCGTGAGCGTACCTCGTTGCGCTTCCACTGTACCAACCCCTTCACCGACGATTTTCCCCAAAGGAGCTCTGAGGTCAGTGCCGGTAATATCCGGATCATGTGTAAGTTCCAGGCAGTGCTCGGCGGCATAGAGTAGCTCGATCAGCCTGGCCCAATGCATGGCCATAGTAAAATGGACAGGTTTGGTCCCGAAAGTATCAAACATTTTAGCATATTCCACGTTTGCGAGAGGTGTGGCCATACCATCAGCCACATTCAACCGCGATAAAGGTGTTGCCATGTATAGGCCTGATTGCTGACCTTCAATTAAACCTTTCCATCCGATTTGTTTCAAATACGGAAATTTTAAATAACTCCAGGATTCCACGTGCTCTTCGATGAAATCCAGGTAATCCTTCGGTTCATATTTGCATATTTCGTTTCCAACAGTATCAACTACTCTCACCTTGCCATCATAAAAATTAACATAATTATGCTCATCAACCAGGCCCATGGAATGCAATGTCAACCGGTAGGGGCCATTCGTAATAAGGTCAAGATAATCGGGATTGCCCAGCACAACATTCTCAAACAGTTGAAGACTAAATTTGGCAAAATCGACAAATCCTCTGGCTTTTTTCTCCACATCATCCCTCTCTTGTTCTGTTAATCCTTTTCTGACCCCACCCGGAATATTCATAACCACATGAGTCTGATGCCCTCCAAGTAAAGCCTGTATCTCCTGGGCAAATCTTCTTTGTTTGATCACCTCAGCCACGATTTCCTTTCCAACTTTTCCTATGACACCAAGAAGATTCCGCTCCATTGGAGGAGCCGTCGGGCCAACAATAAAATCAGGCGCAGCCAGAGCGTAAAAGTGAGCAATATGGCTGTGTACAAAGTGGGCCATATAAAATAACTCACGTAACTTTTTAGCCGTAGGTGGAGGAACCAGGCCGTATACAGCATCCAAGGCCTTTCCTGAGGCCATGTGATGGCAACCGGGACAAACGCCGCAGATTTTTGTAACAATTTGAGGCAATTCTTCAACTGGGCGTCCTTCACAGAACTTTTCAAATCCTCTCAATTCCGGCACCTGGAAAAAAGCGTTTTCGACATTACCATTATCATCCAGTAAAATTTCTATTTTACCGTGACCTTCCAATCGGGTGATCGGGTCAATTGTGATCTGTTTCATATAACCTTCCTCCGTAATATTGACGCAGGTAATGAAAATCTGTAAAAAGTTCCGGCCGGATCAGGAAATCCTTGTATAATCCGGGCAATTTCATCCGGGTCATCCGAATCAATCATCGTGGCAATAGCTGACATCATCTTCGCTCCCGGATCAATAACATCAGCCGGAGGCCCGTAACAGCCCCGGCAGGGTGCATTCCCTTTGATGCAACGCGTGCCACATCCGCTGCGGGTAGCTGGTCCCAGACAGATAACACCCTGTTCCAGGAAACAGGTTTCATGATCATCTTCAATTTCGTAACTCCTGAAAATCTGCCTGATCTTTTTATTATCGGATTTTTTCCGTTCACATTCTTCACATTGTGATTTTTCATTTGCCCCGATTACACTGCCTATTGGCGGCAATTCCGCACCAGAAAAAACCGCTTCAAGTACCTCCACCAGACGTTCGCTTTGAGGCGGACACCCGGGCATGAAATAATCAACCGGAACAACATCATTTAGCGTGTAAACATCCTTATAGAACTCCGGAAGACGTAAATGCAAACCTGCAATGTGTTGCTCAGTCAAAGGTCTGACCTTGTCCGGATTTACCGTTGATTCACATTCATCATATAACCTTTCAAATATTAAATCCTTATTAAAGAAATTAGCCAGTCCCGGAATCCCGCCCAAATGGGCACAAGTTCCATAAGCGATTAAAATTTTCGATTTCTGGCGAAGTACTTTAGCAAGATGTTCGTTCTCCGAATTCCTGATTGCTCCATTGAACAAAGTAATATCTATAAACTTATCCGGCATGGCTTCGACATCCTTGTATTTGACATCCAGGGCGATAGGCCAGAAAACCAGGTCAGCAGCTTCAACTACAGCGAAGAGCTTTTCATGAATATCCAGCACTGACACGCAACATCCACCGCAAGCAGCTCCCCAGTAAACAGCCAGCTTCAATTTGGCTTTTTCTTTTGAATCACTCATGTGCAACTTTTATTTTAGCGTTTTCGCAAACTTTACTTGGACCCAACGCTCTGATGGATTCCGTGTATTTATCCACAAGGGCGGCAAATTGTCTGCCTTCGCTGGCACTGATCCATTCCAGCGATAACCTTTCCTCCTCGATACCCATTTGGGTGATATATTTTTTAAGTAGATGATATCTTCTCAGGCACTTGTAATTACCTGACTGGTAATGGCAATCACCGGGATGACAGCCACAGATAAGAACCCCGTCGGCCCCTTCACGGAAAGCCTCCAGAACAAAGGTGGGTTCAATTCTCCCTGAACACATGACCCGGATGATCCGGACATTGGCTGCATATTTCATCCGGGATGTACCGGCAAGATCTGCACCTGTATAGGCACACCAATTACATAGAAATGCCAGAATGGTCGGTTGATAACTCATAAATTTATACCTCCATAAGTTCTTTTGATTTTACAATCAGTTCCCTGATTTCCGAGAGTATCTGCTGATCGGTAAAGTGCCTGCTCCTTATCGCCCCTGTCGGACATGAGGAGCCACAGGTGCCGCAACCCTTGCAAAGGATTTCATTAACCCTTGAGACCTTTTTATCCATATCATAACTTATCGCAGTATAGGGACATAAGCTGATACAAGTCTGACATCCGCAACAAATTTCTTCGTTAACTGATGCAGTTGTGACCTCGACATTCATCTTTCCAAGGCTGATGTTGGCAAGAATCCTGGCAGTGGCTGCTCTCGCCTGCGCTACTGTATTTGGGATATCCTTCGGCGCCTGGCAGCTTCCCACAATGAATACACCATCTGTGGTTGTGGCTACCGGATCAAGTTTAGGGTGCTTTTCGATGTAAAATTCATTACTGCACATGGCTATTCCGGTCATGTGTGCAACGCTTTTCGCCGTATCATGAGCCTCCATAGCCACCATCAGGATGATCAAATCGGCCGGTACCAGGACCTGCTCGCCGGTTAATTTCTCGTCAACCTCAACAACAAGGTTGGGATATTCATTCCTGGCTCCTTTGCGGATCAAGGGAAGGCCATCATTTTGATTAAACATTAAAAAAAGCACGTTTTTTCTTGAAGTATCCCGGTATAATTCCTCGCAACCTTTGCCATATGACCTCATGTCAGCATATAGCTGGTAAATAGAAGCATGTGGCAAGGCTGATCTGATCTGGTTGGAGTATTTCAACGCCGTGGAGCAACAGGTTCTTGAACAGTATTCATGGTAATGCGAATTACGGCTTCCGACACAATGGATGATCACAACATTTTTCGGTTCATCTCCCCTGCTGGTGACAATCCTGCCTCTCTTGAGCATGTTTTCAAATTGAAAAGATGTAATGACATTGGGATACTTAGTATACCCATATTGGGGAATGATTGACGGATCAAATGGCTTTAACCCTGTTGCTATAACAATATGACCAAACTCCAGCTTAACTTCCTCCTCCTGATAATTAAAGCTGGTTTCAAAATTTCCGATATATCCGTAAACCTCTTCAAGATTGGTATTCAGAAATACCCGGATGTTAGGAAGGTTGAGTACCCTGTCGATGACCGAGCGAATGACCTGCTGGGTGCTGTCGAAATATGGAAACGTCAGGTCGACTTCTGCTACGATACCTCCAAGATGTTCTGACTTTTCGATTAGAAAAGCCTGCTTCCCCGCATCTGCGATTTCAAGAGCCGCGGTCATACCGGCAATTCCTCCGCCAACGATGAGGGTTGAAGGCTTAATATCAACCAATCGTTTGTCAAGCGCCTCATGCCACCTGACCCGGTGCACTGCCGCTGCTACAAGGGCTATGGCTTTCTGTGTCGCTTCACTTCTGTCATTATGAACCCATGAAACCTGTTCCCTTATATTGGCCATCTCCAATAAATAGGGATTCAAACCGGCATGTTCAAGGGCTTTTCGGAAAGTAAACTCATGGATGCGGGGCGAACAAGCAGCAACCACTATCCTATTCAGCTTGAACTCCTTGATATCATTGACTATCTGATCTTGTCCCGGGTCAGAACACATGTATTGATAATTACGCGCTACGGTGACATCTTGGATCTTAGAAATGTGAGATGACACCTCTTCAACATCAACCATCCTGGCGATGTTGGACCCGCACCAGCATACATACACCCCTATTCGCTTTTCAGCCATATTGATTCAATTTATACAGTTGCAAGTGAATTCTGAATAACCATTTCTGTCCTCGCTTTCTTTTTCAAACGATACAAATAAATAGCAAAAGGCCGGTAGGCAAGATGCGACCATTTCGAGAAAGGAACCTCGATTACGATCATGGGAACGAGAATCGCCATATGTATGACATAGGTAAAGTAAGTGGTCACAGGTATCCCGCTTAGCCTGAAAAAATGAAGTACTATCCCTGAAATAGTAGTCAGGCCTAGCATGACAATGAATAACCAGTCAGAAGCATGAGAATATTTGAATTTATAGTCCTTTTTAATAATACGCTGGTAAGTGGCGATCCCCAGAAAGAAAAGAATTCCAAAAGTGGCATAATATCCGAGAAGGCGCTGCCAATGATACCATGCATAAACCTCTTCTGTCTGAAATCGTTTTAACATGGCTACAATAAAAATGAACATCATAGTATAACCGGACATAAGAAGGAAATGGCCAAACCAGTATTTCCGGCGATCGCAATGATAAAACTTGTTTTGTGTTACAAAATGGTAAATAAGTGACCAGGCTTCTGTAAAATAGGCATAAAATGGAACCTTGTACTTTTTATCCCTGAGTATTGACAGGATAAACATCCTGATAATATTGGAAATCAGGATGCCTCCAATGATAATGGCCATGATCCAATCAGACCACTCAATGATTTTAACAAATTGATCCGCGGATATGCCTGCTACCAGGCTATTGATCATTACACCGCCTTGTGAATTAATAAAATTCGCAGGATTTGAGAACATATCACGGTTAGGTGGCAGAAAAATGGCAAATGCCGCTAGAACCAGCATAAAAAAGGTTAATACCACACCAACTTCCCAGAACTTCGAGGTGTAAAATTTACGCGACAATCCCGTCCAGTCATAAAGTGAAGTCAGGTAACGCCGCATTGACATCATGATCTCTGCCGGGTTGGCATCCCGCGGGCAGGATTCGGAACATTCCCCGCAATAATAGCACAGCCAGGGGTCAAGATTTGCCACCATACTGTCTTTTAACCCAAGTTGTGCCTGCTTGATGACCTTCCTTGGAAAAAGAAAGCCTTCTTCGGTCAGCTTGCAAATCGCACTGCAATTGCCACAGTTAAAGCAATCATTCCAATCTCTTACGCCAAACTTCAGCAGATCAAGCTTAACCTGGTCGTTAACTAATTGGCTCATAATACTTCCTCCTTTTTTTCAATCATCCTTTTTAACCTGGGTATTATTTCTTCAGGATAAACATCCTTAATAGGTCTGTTGATCTTTCCTTTAATAATACTTTGAAGCACCCGTGAAGCTGCAGCGGAAGCCTGGGCGACGGTATCGGGAATATCTTTAGGCCCCTGGCAGGTTCCGGCGATATGAATACCTGAAACATGGGTATCAACAGGATTATTCAAATAATTACTCTCCACATACCATCCGTATTCATCCACCGGAATACCCAGCATTTCACTCAACCATTCATATCCTTCACTCGGTTCCAGGCCAACTGAAAGGATAACCATGTCGACCTCCTGCCAGACAATCTTTTGACCTTCAATATCTTCTGTCCTGATGAACAGTTTGTCACCGGAAGGAAGAACCCTGGCAGCTTTTCCGCGTTGAATGTGGATGCCTTCCTTTTTCACCCGTTCGTAAAATTCTTCATACCCCTTCCCGTAAGCCCTCATATCAATGAAGTACTCATAAATAGAAGCTTCAGGTAATTTTTCCCTGGCAAGATGGGCCATTTTAAGTGAGTACATGCAACAAACCCTTGAGCAATATTTGTTATAATGCTCGTCACGGCTGCCAATACAATGTATAAAGGCAATGCTTTTTGGCTCTTCATTTTCCGGGGAAAACACCCAATTGCCTTTTTTATCTTTCGATCTGAATTTGATCATTCCACCAGTAGGGCCGGAAGCATTGAGTAATCGCTCAAACTCCAGAGATGTCAATACATTTGGAAATTTACCATAGCCATAATTTTCAATTCTGCGTGCATCAAAAGTCTTGAATCCGGTTGCAATGATGATGTTTCCTACTGCAAATTCAACCTCATGATCTTCTTCATCAAGGTTGATACAACCCGGAACTGGGCATACCTTGACACAAACACCACATTTACCGTTTTCAACATAAGTACAATGCTCCGGATCAATCAGGTATTTATTTGGAACTGCCTGAGGAAATGGTATATAAATGGCTTTCCTCAAAGTCGTTGCAGCATCAAACTCACTGGGAGCAGTTCTCGGACATTTTTCCGCGCAGGTGCCACATCCGATGCAGGCCGACAGGCTAACACGCCGGGCTTTCTTTAAAACTCTTACAGTAAAATTCCCCGCTTTTCCACTGATAAAAGAAATCATTGAATTAGTAAGAATCTCAATATTAGCATGTTGACCCACTTCAACCATCTTAGGAGTCAAAATGCAAGCGGCACAATCCAACGTTGGGAAGGTTTTGTCAAACATTGCCATATGTCCGCCGATGGTTCCCGATTTTTCGACAAGATAAACCTTGTTTTTACTATTCCCGATTTCCAGCGCAGCCTGGATACCGGCAATACCACCGCCAATCACTAGTGTAGCAGCATGGACCGGAGCTTCTTCAGGCGGATAAACCGATGATAAATCCACACCAAAAAGCCCGCATATTATGACTGAGGCTGCAAAAGGTGCGCTGCTTTTTTTGAATATGCCATATTCCCGGAAATTAAGCAGAACAACGTCCTGGATGTCAAGACCTGCCATCAACATAGATTTTGTAAGAAATGTTTTGTAAAAGCCGACATTGTGGCCCGCAACTAAAATCCGTTTCACCTGAAGATTTCTGATCTGTTTTGCCATCGCTGCAGGATCGTAGACAGGCACTGTTTTTTCGTTCCACACCGGTCCGGTTTCTATTACCTTATGAAGTTCCACAACAACATCTTCCTGTCTCAAGCTGTCAGCGCTTCCATTGAACATGCTTCCGAAAAATATGGCTGATGACCTTGGATTTATCATTATGCTGAAATTTTAATAGTGAATTTACACGAGATTAAAAGCGAGCAAGTTAGGCTCTGTTAATAGAATAACAAATGATAATAATCATGTTGGAATATGATTTTTATCATTAATACAAGAAGCTAGATAATTGAATGAAATGCAGGATTAGTTAATTTTCCCTATCTTTTTCAGCTCTTCAAAATTCCGGATGGAAATTTTTCGCCCATTGATATCGATCAGATGTTCATCTTTGAATTCGGATAACAACCGGATTACGCATTCAGTAGCTGTTCCTATAATATTAGCCAGGTCTGTCCTGGATAAATTAATGTGGTTATTTCCTCCATTTTTATTAAAAACTTCATGCAGGGCCAGTAATGTCTCTGCAAGACGCTCCCTGACCGGCTTTTGTGCAAGGGATAATAGCTTGCTCTCGGCGTCTTCAAGCAGCGAACTAAGCGCCACCATCAGGCAATGAGAGACATCGGGATATTTGAGCGTAACTTTAAGAAATGGCCTTTTAGGAATAAAACAAACTACAGAATCTTCAAGCGTGACAGCAGCTGTTGAATAATTCCAACCGCTAATCAGTGCCCGCAATCCGAAAAAGCTTGATGGGGTGACAATCCTCACAACCTGCTCTTTACCGTCACATCCAAGTCGATATATTTTAACCTTACCATCATTCAGGCAATAAACACCTTGCGGGGTTCTTCCTTCATGAAAAATGATCTGTCCGCGTTTAATAATCGTGCTGCTTTTGAACGAACTGATAGATGCCTTATCCTCAGGAGGTAATTTTGCAAAACAATTGAGACTTTTTGCAAGACAAACTGAACAATCACGCTCAACATACATCTTAAATCCGGCTTTTATATTTAACAAATATATATAATTATCATATAAAGTCAATTTCTTAACATTGGTCAAGGCAGATTTCCCGTTTATTTTAGGTCTTGCATGAAAAATTTGGGTTTACAGCAGAAAAAGTATTTAATTTAGTGACAGAGTTTTTGAAACTTGAAACTTGAAATTTGGGATACCTAACACGTTACACGTAACTCGTAACTCGTTTTCCGAAACAATTAATTATCAAACATCATCGACTTATGACTATTTCATTAATGTGGGGTTTTATTGCCGCATCCTCTCTCATAATCGGCGGGCTTATAACATTTTGGTTACGTATCGGATCGCGCTTGCTTGGGCTGATCATGGCCTTTGGTGCCGGTGTATTGATTTCGGCTGTGGCTTATGAACTTGCCCATAATGCTGTGGAGCTCTCCGAAGGGAGCGGACATGTTGCTTTTGGCTTGCTGGCTGGTGCACTTGCTTTTTTCGGTGGTAATTCACTCATAGACAAGATGGGTGGGCATGACCGAAAGAAGATCGGTGCTACGCACAGCAGTGAATTAGGACTCCCGATCGTGTTGGGTATCGTACTCGATGGAATTCCCGAGTCGATCGTCATCGGCATCAGTTTGTTAAATGGTAAAGGTGTGGGACTATCGCTACTCGTGGCCGTTTTCCTGTCAAACCTTCCTGAAGCGATCGCTGCTACTTCAGGCCTGACGTCAGGTGGTTGGAGCCGGTTGCGTGTGACAGGTCTGTGGATATTGGTAGCACTTATATGCGGATTGGCTGCATTGGCCGGCTATGTGCTATTTGAAAATGCCGCGTCCTCCTCGATTGCATTCATCCTGTCATTCGCCTGCGGGGCGATCCTGGTCATGCTGGCCGACACGATGATGCCCGAAGCGTTTGAACACGGAGGCAAACTGGCCGGTCTTGTCACAGTGGTGGGATTCGGGCTGGCTGTTTATATTTCCTTACTCCAGTAAGCTGGCATAGGGGGGCAGGAAAGCGGGGAAAATTCAGGTTTGAGGTTTAAATTCGGGATTTTGGAGAAAATAAGGGGCTGTGAATTGAAAGATCCAGGGCATGCAGTTTAACCTGGTGCGTTCACTTTGGATAAGCAGCATCATTATCGTTGTCAGATTCATTTTCTTCTCCGTTTTATAAAGACTCAATGACACGTTTTAACTTTTCTGTAATCTCTAAAGCTATTGGTTCAAGACCAATATTCTGAATTGCCATCATCGAAGCACCAGGGTTTACAGCTGAAACTTCTGTCTTTTCGTTTCCCTGGTCAATAACTATGACGTTGCAGGGAAGCATTGTTCCGATCTTTTCTTCCAGCATCAATGCTTTGTAAGCATAGCCTGGATTACAGGCTCCAAGTATCCTGTATTTTTTAAAACTGACACCCAGCTTTTCATTAAGTTTCTCATGAATGTTGATCTCCGAAATTATTCCAAATCCTTCCTTTTTCAAGGAATCGGTTGTGCGTTGAACAGCCTCATCAAATGAGGCATTTAGAATTTTACTAAAATAATATTCCATAAATCTTTTCTTTTTAGTGATCCTTACTTCGTTTAAAAACAAGAGCTACAAAATTACGAACAATAAAGTGACATTAAAACGAATTAGTGATATTAAAGCGCTTGGTAGATTAACCTGTCAGGTTCTCCCAAAGTCGCACGCTGACAGGTTACCTATCCATCAAACCTGACGGTGTCCGCCGCAGGCGGTCCCGTCAGCGTTTAAAACCTATAAGCTTTCTCAACTGCTGATTTAACCGGCCCATTTAACAAAAATGAAATAAGCAGATCATCTTTAGTTTCTTTCACTTCACAAACATTATCATCCTTTTCCCGGTCGATAAGCACGAGGTATGGATCGATACCTGCCTGAGCAGGCTTTTTGGCGCTGAAGCAGAAAATCCAGGGGGCTGATAAAAATTTCCAGTAATAGGCGCAAAATCAGATTTAATAACTCCACTTTATCATCATCTGTTCATACAATACAAGAGGGAAGGTTAATTTTTTTCTGGACAAAAGCATAAAAAAGTCGTAACTTCATGAGGTATTAAATAAAAGAGCCATGCAAAGATTTGACCAGAATGGAATGATGATTTTCCCAAGTCCTGAAAGGATCAAAAAGGTTGGAAAACTCGAAGACCTCCTTGTCATAAGACAGTGTTATTGTCCGAACGGCCATAATCTCGTGAGTGACCAGGCTGTGTTCGATGGCTTTAACGGGATCGTTATGAAGGTAAGAAAAGCCGGCCAGGAGGGTCATGTTGCCCTGAATCCGGTTTACGGCCTGAAGCACCGTGTTTCGTTCAATATCAAGCTTGTCAAAGATGATTTGCTGGAAGTACTTTGTCCCCATTGCGGCGTTGCTTTACCTGTCTATACAGCTTGTTCGTGCGGTGGGGATCTCGTTACACTATTCCTGGACGAAAAGCCTGATTTCACTAACAGCGTATTAATCTGCAACAGGGTTGACTGCCCTAATGCCAAGATCCGCCTTCATAATGAAATAGTTCATTACGATGGTATGGGACATGTGATTTTCAAATAATTCAACCCGGTGCCTCATACACCCACACTTCACCTGCACACCCAAACCCACACTCTCTTCGTGGGTTGTACTGGATTCGAACCAGTGACCCCATGCCTGTCAAGCATGTGCTCTAAACCAACTGAGCTAACAACCCTGCAATCATGGACGATTTTACACGGACGATGGACGATTTAATCAGTCCTGGTCGACAAACGGCCATTTTGGGTTTGCAAAATTAATATTATTTTATTCCGATTTCTATATCTTTGCCGCAAAATTTAACTCCTCCCTACTCGGGAATCACTTTAAAGTTCTTTTTGTTTCTCGCAGATTTACGCTGAAAAAAAACGCAGATTAACGCAGATAATTGGATTTGTGTTAATAATATCTGCGCGATTTGTGGATAAATCTGCGCAAATCTGCGAGAAAAATTTATTTTATAACTTTTTAGTCAATCCTGCCGGGGGATGAGTGTATAAACATCAACTTATGAAAAAATTATTCTTACTTCTGATCACATCATTCCTGCTAACCCCAGGATTTATCTTCTCACAGAGTAAAGAGATAACCCTGAAAGATATCTTCGGCAGCCGGCAATTCTATCCCAAAGGTGTTTATGGGCTTCACCCGATGAAAGACGGCAATACTTACAGCCTTCAGAAAAGTGACTCCATAAAAGTCTATAGTTATGAAAAAGGAGATTACGTGAATACACTTGCTATTGGCAAAGAGATGATCCCCGAAGGCGATACCACTCCCCTCAAGCTTTCTGATTACACTTTCAGCCAGGATGAGAAAAAATTGCTCATAGCAACCGTTACGGATTATATTTACCGTTACTCTTCTTCTTCTGAATTTTATATCTGGGATATTATCCAAAAGAAACTCAACCGCCTTTCTCATGGTGGAAAACAGCGCCTGGCTGAATTCTCACCGGAGGCCTCCAAAATTGCGTTTGTTCGTGATAATAACCTTATTGTCAGCGACCTGGTTAATAATATTGAAATGCAGGTGACCCACGATGGAAAGCAAAACGAGATCATAAATGGTACGACCGACTGGGTGTATGAAGAGGAATTCAACATCACCAAAGGCTTCGAATGGTCACCGGATGGAAAAAAAATTGCCTTCTACCGCTTCGATGAAAGCAAGGTCCCGGAGTTTTCCATGACCGAATGGGGTGAGTTATACCCAACACAGACAAAATTCAAATATCCTAAAGCAGGAGAGGTTAACTCCCTGGTAATAGTCCAGGTATATGATGTGGCAACGCAGCAGATTATCCAGGTTGACCTGGGCCCGGAAACCGACCAGTACATCCCACGTATCATCTGGACAAAAGATCCCGGCAAACTGATCGTCCTTAGGCTCAACCGCCTGCAAAACCAGCTCGACATCCTGCTTGCAGATGCCTCCACCGGCAAATCCGAGCTCGTCTACCGCGAAGAAAACCAATACTATATCGAGGAAAGTAATTACGATCATTTTATCTTTATTGATAACAACCGGTACCTCATGACCAGCGAGCGGTCAGGCTATTATCACATCTATCTGAATACCCTCGACCGGTCAACTAGATTTTTTCAGCTTACTTCAGGGAACTGGGATGTGACGGACATATTTGGTTATGATGAAGCAAACGGGCTGGTCTGGTTTGATGCAGCCTCTTCTTCCCCTATCAACCGCGAGTTATGGACTGTCGACCTGAAAGGGAACATGAAACAAGTGTCAAAAGAGGAAGGTACCCATCGGCCACAATTCAGCAGCAATTTTAAATATTATGTCGATAATTTCTCCGATGCCAATACGCCCGCGGTTTACACTGTCAATAAACCCAACGGAAAAGTGATACGCACCATCGAAGATAACCAGGCTCTCCGGAAAACCATAGAGGATTACAACTTCAGCAAAAAGGAGTTCTTTACCTTCACTACTACTGAAGGTGTTGAGTTGCATGGATGGAAAATTCTTCCTCCCGACTTCGATCCGGATAAAAAATACCCTGTATTAATGGACGTATATGGCGGACCAGGCTATCAGACCGTCACTAATTTTTACAGTCCCGGCGATTTCACCTGGTATCAGATGCTGGCACAGAAAGGATACATCATCGCTTCAGTGGATAACAGGGGAACGGGAGCTCGCGGCCAGGAATTCAAAAAGATGACCTACCTGCAACTGGGCAAATACGAGACTATCGACCAGATCGAAGCAGCCAGGTATTTCGCCTCACAATCTTATGTTGACACCGCCAGGATCGGCATCTGGGGCTGGAGCTACGGCGGTTTTTTGTCGACACTCTGCATCACAAAAGGGGCAGATGTTTTCAGCATGGCTATGGCGGTGGCACCCGTTACTAACTGGCGCTATTATGATAATATCTATACCGAGCGCTTCATGCGTAAACCGCAGGATAATGCCAGCGGATACGATGACAACTCCCCTATCAACCACGTCGATAAACTCAAAGGCAAGTACCTCGTGATCCATGGAACAGGCGATGATAACGTGCATGTCCAGAACACAATGGACCTTATCTCTGCCCTGAACAAAGCCAACAAGCAATACAGCATGTTCCTGTATCCGAATAAGAATCATGGGATTTATGGAGGAAATACAAGGATGCATCTTTATACTTTAATGACAAATTTTATCCTGGAAAACCTGTAAACTGAAAATAATTAAAAATTAAAAATTAAAAATTAAAAATTATTGCTAATTTTGCACTCCTAAATTTTATTAGTAATAACCTTTTAAAGAAAGCGGGAAAATCGTATGATTATCGTTCCGGTAAAAGAAGGCGAAAGCATTGACAGGGCCTTGAAAAAATACAAGAGAAAATTTGAGAAAACTGGCGTTATAAAAGAATTACGCGATCGCCAACAATTCACCAAACCCTCCATTATTAAGCGCAAACAACGGTTGAAAGCTATTTACATCCAACAATTAAGAGAAGCACTGGATCAATAATTTTCATTTTTTTTGATATTTTTCTTAAGAAGAAATTTTATTTCAGATATTTTATTATTATATTTGGATTAAAGTTTCTTCTTATTTTTTTGGTGGATGACGAAGGATCGGTTTCTTGACTATATAACTTACGAAAAGCGCTATTCTCAACACACTATTGTTGCTTACCAGACTGACCTGGAGCAGTTTTTCACTTTTCTGACCAACCAGTATAATATTTCTGACATTAATAATGTAAACCACCAGATCATCCGGTCGTGGGTCGTCAGCCTGATGGAAAGTGGCAATACAGCCAGAACCGTCAACCGGAAAATAACCACCTTAAAATCTTACTTCAAATTTCTTGTCAAAGAAGAATCAATACAGGAAAACCCCATGAACCGGGTGGTTGCTCCGAAGACTTCCCAAAGGCTGCCGGTTTTCGTGGAGCAGGAAAGCATGAACATACTTTTTGAAGAAGTTGATTTTGGCGAAGGTTACCCAGCCATCCGTGACCGGTTGATCATGGAACTGTTTTACGCAACCGGGATGCGGTTATCTGAACTGATCAACCTGAAAGATGCAGACATTGACCTGTATAAAAATGTACTTAAAGTTACGGGCAAGCGCAATAAACAGCGGATAATCCCGTTCTCTGCTAATCTGGTCAATATGCTCCGTGAATACCTTGAAATGAAGAGAAAGACATTCCCGGTGAACGAGCAGGACACTCACCTTTTCCTGACAAATAAAGGTGAAAAGCTCTACCCCAAAATGGTTTATCGCATGGTGCACCATTACCTCAACCTGGTTACCACAATCAGCAAGCGCAGTCCGCATGTGATCCGTCATACTTTTGCCACGCACATGCTGAATAACGGTGCCGACCTCAATGCCATCAAAGAAATCCTGGGTCATGCCAACCTTGCGGCAACCCAGGTCTATACCCATAATACGATTGAAAAGCTTAAATCAATATATAAACAGGCCCATCCCAGGGCTTAACCTAAATATGGAGGATTTACTTATGAGATTAAACATCAATGCTGTTCATTTCAAGGCTGACAAGAAACTTATCGCCTTTATCAAGGAGAAGATGGAAAAGATCACCCAGGTATTCGAAGGGGTAATCGACACAGAGGTATCGCTTAAAGTCGAAAATTCGGATATGCGGGAGAATAAGATTACGGAGATCCTGGTAACTATACCAGGGAATAATTTCTATGTTAAAAAACAAAGTGCAACATTCGAAGAGTCTGCAGATGAAGCTGTTGAAGCGCTGAGACGGCAGTTAAAGAAATATAAGGAAAAGGTAAGGGGTAATCACTAAATATATTTATCATGATTTAGAAACTTTCTTTTGTTAATTCAACAATAATGTCTATTTTTGCAGACCTTTTTCGAAAGGTCTGCTTTTTTATGTTCTTTGCATAATGCCGATGTAGCTCAGCTGGCCAGAGCAGCTGATTTGTAATCAGCCGGTCGGCGGTTCGAATCCGTCCATCGGCTCAAATTGAGAACAAATCAGAGCACTTTAATGGGGAGATTCCAGAGCGGTCAAATGGGGCAGACTGTAAATCTGTTGGCTACGCCTTCGGAGGTTCGAATCCTCCTCTCCCCACCACCTCGCGGAAGTAGCTCATTTGGTAGAGCGACAGCCTTCCAAGCTGTAGGTAGCGGGTTCGAGACCCGTCTTCCGCTCCCAGGCCTTTGTAGCTCAGGGGTAGAGCACTTCCTTGGTAAGGAAGGGGTCATGAGTTCAATTCTCATCAAAGGCTCTTAAATAATTTATAGTAAATAAATAACTTTTTAATTTTTAAATATTATTCGATATGGCTAAAGAAACCTTTCAACGTACTAAACCGCACGTGAATATCGGCACGATTGGTCACGTTGACCATGGAAAGACCACCCTTACTGCAGCCATCACCCTGAACTTGCAGGATAAAGGTCTTGCCACTTTTAAATCGTTCGATGAAATTGATAATGCCCCTGAAGAAAAAGCCAGAGGTATAACGATCAACACGGCTCACATAGAATACGAAACTGTTAACCGTCATTACGCTCACGTTGACTGTCCGGGCCACGCCGACTATGTTAAGAACATGGTTACCGGTGCTGCCCAGATGGATGGCGCTATCCTTGTGGTGGCTGCTACTGATGGTCCAATGCCCCAGACGCGTGAGCATATTCTTCTCGCACGCCAGGTAGGTGTTCCCAAGATCGTTGTATTCATGAGCAAGGTGGATATGGTTGATGACGAAGAACTTATCGACCTGGTAGATATGGAAATCCGTGAACTTCTCACCTTCTACGGGTTTGATGGCGATAATACGCCTGTGATCCGCGGATCAGCCCTGGGTGCTTTGAATAAAGAGCCTAAATGGATTGAAAAGATCTGGGAACTGATGGAAGCATGTGACACATGGATCCCGCTGCCAAAGCGTGATATTGACAAGCCTTTCCTGATGCCTGTTGAAGACGTGTTCTCCATCACGGGCCGCGGCACCGTCGCTACCGGAAGGATTGAACAAGGTGTTATTAAAGTCGGTGAAGCAGTAGAAATTATCGGTCTCGGCGCTGAAAAACTAAAATCAGTCGTTACCGGTGTCGAAATGTTCCGCAAAATCCTTGACCGCGGTGAAGCCGGTGACAATGCCGGTCTGCTGCTCAGAGGTAT
The DNA here is from genome assembly GCA_023229505.1 of Bacteroidales bacterium. NCBI lineage: Bacteria > Pseudomonadati > Bacteroidota > Bacteroidia > Bacteroidales > Bacteroidales bacterium. The sequence goes on from JALNZD010000016.1 coordinate 45,648, forward strand.
TGACAAGGATTCAGTTCGTCGTGGCCAGGTTATTGCTGCCCCGGGTTCCATTACTCCTCATACCCACTTTAAAGCTCAGGTGTATATCCTGAAAAAAGAAGAAGGTGGACGTCATACGCCGTTCCACGATAAATATCGTCCTCAGTTCTACTTCAGGACTACAGACGTTACAGGTGAGATCCAACTGCCGGAGGGTGTTGAAATGATCATGCCAGGCGATAACCTTGCCATCACCGTGAAACTGATTCACGAAGTGGCTATGGATAAAGGTTTACGCTTTGCCATCCGTGAAGGTGGAAGGACAGTTGGCGCAGGACAGGTAATTGAAATAATTGCATAATTGGTAGGTTAATTTCCCGGCCATGCGAATATTTGACCGGGATCGAACCTGCTTTGAGCTTACGGGTGTAGCTCAATTGGCAGAGTAGTGGTCTCCAAAACCATTGGTTGTAGGTTCGAGTCCTACCACCCGTGCAAAACGCATAAGTTAAATGGCAAATAAAATCCAGGCGTACCTTAAAGAAAGTTACGACGAACTTAAACACAAAACCTCCTGGCCTACATGGAGTGAGCTGCAAAGTAGTGCTATTGTGGTATCTGTTGCTTCCCTGATAATCGCTTTAGTCGTTTATTTGATGGATATCTCATTGAGAACATTATTGACCCAGTTTTATAAACTGTTTTAATAATGATAGTACTACTGAATTTTAATTTAACCTGAATAATTTAATTTTTTCATCCTAAGGGATAAGTATGGGCGAACAGGTCAAAAAGTGGTATGTAGTACGGGCAGTAAGCGGTAAGGAAAAAAAGGTGAAAGAGTATATCGAGAGCGAGATCAACCGCCTTGGATTACAGGATTTCCTTTCGCAGGTGCTCATCCCTACTGAAAAAGTTTACCAGGTAAGGAAAGGAAAGAAAATCAGCAAAGAAAGGAATTATTTTCCCGGATATGTGCTGATCGAAGCTGCCCTGGTGGGCGAATTAACGCACATCATCCGGAATATCCCTAATGTTCTGGGATTTCTGGGGACAGGCAATGAGCCGAGCCCAATGCGCGCCAGCGAAGTCAAACGTATCCTCGGAAAAGTGGATGAGTTGGCCGAGCAGAGCGAAGGCATCAATGTTCCTTTCATCGTGGGTGAAACCGTTAAGGTGGTCGATGGCCCTTTCAACAGTTTTTCCGGTGTGATCGAAGAGATCAACGAGGAAAAAAAGAAACTGAAGGTAATGGTCAAGATCTTCGGACGGAAAACCCCGCTGGAACTGACTTTCATGCAGGTGGAAAAAGAATGACACAGGTTATCCTTTAATTAATTAACATTTCAATCTTTTAATAGCATGGCAAAAGAAGTTGCTGGAATGATCAAACTGCAAATCAAAGGGGCAGCTGCTAACCCTTCTCCCCCGGTTGGTCCTGCACTTGGTTCAAAAGGCGTGAACATCATGGAGTTTTGTAAACAGTTCAACGCCCGTACCCAGGATCAGCCCGGGAAATTACTCCCGGTGATTATCACGGTGTACAGGGATAAGAGCTTTGATTTCGTGATCAAACACCCCCCTGTTGCAGTGCAGTTGATGGAAATGGCCAAAGTCACCAAAGGATCAGCCGAATCAAACCGCACAAAGATTGGATCGGTAACCTGGGACCAGGTCAAGATAATTGCCGAAGATAAAATGGTGGACTTGAATTGTTTTACGATCGAATCAGCTATGACGATGGTTGCTGGCACTGCCAGAAGCATGGGCCTCACCATTAAAGGCGATTCACCGGTCTCTGAGCAATAAACGGGTATATCATTATTCGTGAATTTAACATTAACGAAGTAAAACAATGGCTAAACTAACCAAAAAACAAAAGGAATCCCTGACGAAGTTTGATAAGGCGAAATCCTACGGGCTAAATGAAGCAGTAGAGGTTGTGAAAGGGATTACTTATACAAGCTTTGATGCTTCCGTTGACCTCGATGTCCGGTTGGGCGTTGATCCTCGAAAGGCTAACCAGATGGTTCGCGGTATCGTTACCCTGCCCCATGGCACCGGTAAAACGGTTCGCGTTCTGGCTCTCGTTACGCCCGACAAGGAAGAGGAAGCCATAGCAGCTGGTGCTGATTTTGTCGGACTTGAGGATTACATTGATAAAATCAAGCAAGGTTGGACCGACATTGATGTCGTGATAACAATGCCTCAGGTAATGCCTAAAATAGGCCCCCTTGGAAAGATCCTCGGCCCCCGCGGTCTCATGCCTAATCCTAAAACAGGTACGGTAACAATCGACGTGGCCAAGGCAATCAAGGAAGTGAAAGCAGGTAAAATCGACTTTAAAGTCGATAAATATGGCATCATCCATGCCTCTATCGGAAAAGTGTCCTTCGAAAATGAACAACTCGTGGATAACGCGAGAGAATTACTGCAGACGATTCTTAAACTGAAACCGACTGCAGCCAAAGGAACCTATATGAAGAGCGTGTATATGTCAAGTACGATGAGCCCGGGAATTCAAATCGAGCCCAAATCCTTAACAACAGTGTAATAACCAAAATTAAGCAAGACAGAGTCATGACAAGAGAAGAAAAAGATCAAATGATCGACTCATTGGCGGAAACACTGAAGAGTAGTAATACAGTCTATCTCACAGATATTTCAAAACTGAATTCAAGCAACTCCACCAGGTTGCGCTCGCTTTGCTTTAAAAGAAATGTGACGCTACAGGTGGTGAAGAATACTTTGCTTAAGAAAGCTATGGAAAAGTCTGAAAAAAACTTTGAAGGTCTTTTCGGAATTTTACATGGTCCTACATCCTTGATGATATCTGATTCGGGCAATGTCCCGGCAAAACTAATCAAAGAGTTCAGAAAGACCTCTGACAAACCCATTCTGAAAGGTGCTTATGTGCAAGAGATGGTGTTTGTTGGTGATGATCAGCTGGATTTATTGATGGCGCTCAAATCGAAAAATGAACTGATCGCCGATGTCTTGGCATTACTTCAGTCACCCGTTAAAAATGTTATTTCCGGCCTGCAATCAGGCGGCCATAAGCTTTCAGGTATCCTGAAAACTTTATCGGAAAAGGAAGCATAACAAAACAGAATTATTTAAAATTAAAATTGTAAACGTTTAAAAAATAATAAAAAATGGCAGATTTAAAAGCTTTCGCAGAAAAGTTGGTAAACTTAACCGTAAAAGAAGTCAACGATTTAGCACAGATCCTCAAAGAAGAATATGGAATTGAACCGGCCGCAGCAGCCGCAGTGATTGCAGCACCGGGAGCAGCAACGGGCGGCGAAGCCGTTGTCGCTGAAGAAAAGACCACCTTCGATGTGATCCTGAAACATGCAGGACAAGCCAAGCTTGGCGTTGTTAAACTCGTGAAGGAATTGACCAGCCTTGGTCTCAAGGAATCCAAAGAACTTGTTGATGCAGCTCCCAAGGCCATCAAAGAAGGAGTCTCCAGGGATGAGGCTGAAGCACTGAAGAAACAGCTTGAAGAAGCTGGCGCAGAAGTTGAAGTTAAGTAGATCTGATGAACAGGCTAAAAATATTTAGCCGTTCTATTATCGGGCCTGGTTCCGCTTTTGGCGGATCAGGCTCGTCCCCTTTAACATCATCTATCAATTCTTAATGTGCTAAACCGCCCCAACTGGGCATAAAACATAAAACCTTGGCATCGAAAAAAGCTGTAAGATTCAATTTCGGATCTTCAAAAGTCAAAGCTAATTACCCTGATTTTCTCGAAATCCAGCTTCAATCCTTCAAGGATTTCATCCAGCTCGAAACGAATCCGGAAGACCGTGTAAATGAAGGACTCTACAAGGTTTTCAGCGAAAATTTCCCGATTACGGACGCCAGGAATAATTTCGTCCTTGAATTCCTCGATTATTTTGTGGACCCGCCACGTTATACTATTGAGGAATGCATGGAACGCGGGCTTACCTATTCCGTGCCGCTGAAAGCCAAACTTAAACTATATTGTACGGATCCTGAACATGAAGATTTTGAGACGATTATCCAGGATGTTTACCTTGGCATGATCCCCTACATGACTCCCAAAGGCACTTTTGTCATAAACGGGGCCGAACGTGTAGTGGTTTCCCAATTGCACCGGTCGCCGGGAGTTTTCTTCGGCACCAGCACTCATGCCAATGGAACCCAACTCTTCTCAGCCAGGATCATTCCTTTTAAAGGATCATGGATCGAGTTCACGACCGATATCAATAATGTCATGTACGCTTACATCGACAGGAAGAAAAAATTACCTGTCACGACATTACTTCGGGCTATCGGTTATGAGACCGATAAGGATATCCTGGAAATTTTCCACCTGGCCGAAGAGGTGAAAGTGAACAAGACTAACGTAAAGAAGGTCATCGGCCGGAAACTGGCTGCCCGCGTTGTCAGGGCATGGGTTGAAGATTTTGTGGATGAGGATACCGGTGAAGTCGTTTCCATCGAACGTACGGAAGTGTTGATAGAACGGGAAATCGTGATTGAGAAAGAGCATGCCGAATTGATCCTCGAATCAGGTGTTGATACTTTCCTTCTTCACAAGGAAGATGTGAATACGCTGGAATACGCGATCATCTTCAACACACTCCAGAAAGATACCGCTAATTCGGAAAAAGAAGCTGTGGAGTATATTTACCGCCAGCTTAGAAATGCTGAACCGCCTGATGAAGAAACGGCAAGGGGTATCATAGATAAATTGTTTTTCTCCGAAAAAAGATATGACCTGGGTGATGTCGGACGTTACAGGATCAACACTAAGCTTGGACTTGATGTTGATCATGCTATCAAAGTCCTTACAAAAGAAGATATTATTTCGATCATTAAGTACCTGGTCGAACTTTCCAATTCCAAAACTGAGGTTGATGATATCGACCACCTTAGCAACCGTAGGGTGAGGACCGTTGGCGAGCAGCTTTCAGCCCAGTTTGGTGTGGGCCTTGCCCGTATGGCCAGAACTATCCGGGAAAGGATGAACGTCAGGGATAATGAAGTGTTCACTCCCATGGACCTCATCAATGCCAAGACTTTATCATCAGTCATTAACTCATTCTTCGGAACTAACCAGCTGTCGCAGTTCATGGATCAGACAAATCCATTATCTGAGCTGACCCACAAACGCAGGATATCTGCCCTTGGCCCGGGTGGTCTTTCAAGAGAAAGAGCCGGTTTCGAGGTCAGGGACGTTCATTATACACATTACGGCCGTCTTTGCACGATCGAAACCCCGGAAGGGCCGAATATCGGGCTTATCTCATCGCTCTGCGTTTTTGCTAAAGTCAACAACCTGGGATTTATCGAAACCCCCTATAAAAGGGTTGAAAATGGCCAGGTTATGCTGAATGAGCCTCCGATCTTCCTGAGCGCTGAAGAAGAAGAAAAGAAGATCATCGCACAGGCCAGTGCACCATTGCAAGATGATGGCACATTCCTGAAGGAAAAGGTCAAAGTCCGTTATCAGGCCGATTACCCGATCATTGCACGGCATGAGGTCGACCTTATGGATACCGCCCCAAACCAAATCGCTTCGATCGCTGCATCACTCATTCCCTTCCTCGAACATGACGATGCCAACAGGGCATTGATGGGATCAAACATGATGCGCCAGGCCGTCCCGTTGCTGGAACCTGAAGTACCGCTGGTCGGCACGGGCATTGAAGCCGATGTGGTCCGCGATTCCCGCGTTCTGATCAACGCTGAAGGCGATGGTTATGTAGAATATGTCGATGCCAAGGAAATTGTTATCCGGTATACCCGCGATGAAATGGAAAAGCTCGTTAGTTTTGAAGACGATATCAAACGTTATGAGCTGATAAAGTTCCTGCGTACCAATCAGAATACCTGCGTTAACCTGCGGCCGATCGTCCGCAAAGGCGATAAGGTATTAAAAGGACAAGTGCTTTGTGAAGGTTATGCTACCAAGAATGGCGAACTGGCTCTCGGCCGGAACCTGATGGTGGCATTCATGCCCTGGAAAGGCTATAACTTTGAAGATGCCGTTGTTATAAACGAGAAGGTAGTCAAGGAAGATATCTTTACTTCGATCCATATCGAGGAATTCACACTTGAAGTCCGTGATACTAAAAGAGGTATAGAAGAGCTTACCAACGATATTCCCAACGTAAGTGCTGAAGCCACTAAGGATCTCGATGAAAATGGCCTTATCCGCATCGGTGCTGAAGTTAAGGAAGGTGATATCCTGATCGGGAAGATCACTCCAAAAGGAGAAAGTGACCCGACCCCTGAAGAGAAGTTGCTACGTGCCATCTTCGGTGATAAAGCCGGCGATGTAAAAAATGCCTCTTTGAAAGCGCCTCCGGCAATGAAAGGCGTGGTCATCGAAAATAAATTGTTTTCAAGGGTAATTAAAGACCGCAAGTCAAGGGCCAAGGAAAAAGATGTCCTGAAAGAACTTGATGACCAGATGCACAAAGAAACCAACGACTTGAAATCAAAGCTTGTTGATAAGCTGATGATCCTGGTCAGTGGTAAAACTTCCCAGGGTGTTTATAACAACTTCAAGGAAGAAGTGGTCCCCAAAAAGGCCAAATTTACCCAAAAAATGCTGATGGTGCTGGATTATGGCAGCATCAACCCGAATCGCTGGACCTCAGATAAAGAAAAGAATGATCTGATCAAGGTTTTGATCAACAACTACAATATTAAGCATAAAGAATTGCAAGGCAGGTTTAACAGGATGAAATTCCAGTCGACTGTCGGCGATGACCTTCCTAACGGGATTGTGCAAATGGCTAAAGTTTACGTTGCCCGCAAGCGGAAACTGCAGGTTGGCGACAAGATGTCGGGTCGGCACGGAAACAAGGGTATTGTAGCAAAGATTGTCCGGCAGGAAGACATGCCGTTCCTTGAAGATGGCACACCGGTCGATATCGTCCTTAACCCACTCGGTGTTCCCAGCCGTATGAACCTGGGACAAATCTATGAAACCGTTCTCGGCTGGGCCGGTCACAAGCTTGGTATGACCTATAGCACCCCGATTTTTGATGGTGCAAGCTATACGCAGATCAATGATTTGATGGAGAAAGCAGGTTTGCCTAAAGATGGAAAAGTATTTCTATATGACGGCGAAACAGGCGAAAGGTTCCATCAGCCAACTACTGTCGGGTTTATCTATATGCTGAAACTGCACCACATGGTGGAAGATAAAATCCACGCCCGTTCCATCGGACCTTACTCCCTGATTACGCAGCAACCGCTTGGTGGTAAAGCACAGTTTGGGGGACAGCGTTTCGGTGAAATGGAAGTCTGGGCACTTGAAGCATTTGGTGCTTCCAACATCCTTCAGGAAATACTTACCGTCAAATCGGACGATGTACAGGGAAGGGCAAAAGCTTATGAAACGATTGTTAAGGGCGAAAATATGCCTAAAGCGAGCATCCCTGAATCCTTCAACGTTTTGGTACACGAACTCAGAGGTCTTGGCCTCGAAGTGAGATTCGAATAATTTCAAGTAACAATTAAATCACTTATACATGGCCTTCAGAAGAGAATCCAATACTACAATTGATTTTAACAGCATAACTATCAGCTTAGCTTCTCCTGAATCCATCCTTGAGCGCTCTTACGGAGAAGTGCTGAAACCCGAAACCATCAATTACCGGACTTACAAACCTGAACGTGACGGACTTTTTTGTGAAAGGATCTTCGGACCGGTTAAGGACTATGAATGCCATTGCGGGAAATATAAACGCATTCGTTACAAAGGCATCATTTGCGATCGTTGCGGGGTGGAAGTTACGGAGAAAAAAGTCAGGAGGGAAAGGACTGGTCACATCCAGCTCGTTGTTCCTGTCGCACACATCTGGTTTTTTCGTTCGCTACCTAATAAAATCGGCGCCCTTCTGGGACTTCCTTCCAAAAAAATGGATTCGATCATCTATTATGAGAAATATGTCGTCATCAAACCGGGGATAAAAGAAAAAGACGGGTTGAAGGAGTTGGATTTCCTTTCAGAAGAAGAGTATTTTGATATTGTTGATAACCTGCCGGCAGATAACGCGCATCTTGACGATTCTGATCCAAATAAATTCATTGCAAAAATGGGTGCTGAAGCGCTTTTTGATCTTTTGGAGAGGCTGGACCTTGACAAAGTTTCTTATGACCTGCGCCATAAAGCCAATACTGAAACCTCTCAGCAGCGTAAACAGGAAGCTCTGAAACGGCTCCAGGTTTATGAAGCATTCCGCGATGCCCGTACCCGTTCTGAAAACCGCCCGGGTTGGATGATCATGAAAATCGTACCGGTGATACCCCCTGAGCTCCGCCCGCTGGTGCCCCTTGATGGTGGCAGATTTGCAACATCCGACCTCAATGACCTCTATCGCAGGGTGATCATCAGGAATAACCGCCTCAAGCGACTGATCGAGATCAAAGCGCCAGATGTCATCATGCGTAATGAGAAACGTATGCTCCAGGAAGCTGTCGACTCCCTGCTGGACAACTCCAGAAAGGTCAGTGCCGTCAAGACAGAATCAAACAGGCCGTTGAAATCACTCAGCGATAGCCTGAAAGGTAAGCAAGGCCGTTTTCGTCAGAATTTACTCGGTAAACGTGTCGATTATTCCGGCCGTTCAGTTATCGTGGTTGGCCCGGAGCTAAAACTTAATGAGTGCGGTCTTCCGAAAGACATGGCGGCTGAGTTATTCAAACCCTTTATCATCAGGAAACTCCTCGAAAGAGGCATAGTGAAGACGGTCAAATCAGCGAAGAAGATCGTCGACCGGAAAGATGCCGTTGTCTGGGATATCCTCGAAAACATTCTGAAAGGCCACCCGGTTCTCCTGAACCGTGCCCCTACCCTTCACAGGCTCGGTATCCAGGCCTTCCAGCCTAAACTTATTGAGGGTAAAGCCATCCAGTTGCACCCATTGGTATGTACCGCGTTTAACGCTGACTTCGACGGTGACCAGATGGCTGTCCACGTACCATTGGGCAATGCAGCCATTTTGGAAGCCCAGATCCTCATGCTTGCTTCACATAACATTCTGAACCCAGCCAATGGCGCTCCAATCACTGTTCCTTCACAGGACATGGTATTGGGTCTTTATTATATGACCAAAGGCAGAAAATCTACCCCGGAATATCCAGTCAAGGGCGAAGGGAAACGCTTCTATTCGCCTGAAGAAGTAATCATCGCGTTCAATGAGAACAAACTTGATCTTCATGCCAATATATTTGTGAAAGTCGAAGACCTGGTTGATGGCCAGCCCGTTAACCAGATCGTTGAAACAACTACAGGAAGGGTCCTCTTTAACCAGGTCGTTCCCGGGGAAATGGGATACATCAACCAATTGCTGACTAAAAAGGCTTTGCGTGATATTATCGGGGATATCCTGAAATCAACAGGTACGAAGAAAACTTCCGATTTCCTGGATAATATCAAAAACCTTGGATTCATTATGGCTTTCAAAGGAGGTCTGTCTTTTAACCTTGGAGATGTGATCATCCCGGAGGTCAAAGAATCTTTCATTGAAGAAGCCAACCAGGAAGTTGATGAGGTTCTCAGCAACTACAACATGGGTTTCATCACCAATAATGAACGTTATAACCAGATCATCGATATCTGGACCCATACAAACTCCAGACTAACCCAGCAGGTGATGAAAGAAATTTCCCTGGATAAGGGAGGTTTTAACCCGATCTTTATGATGCTCGACTCAGGTGCGAGAGGTTCTAAAGAACAGATCCGCCAGTTGTCAGGCATGAGGGGTCTGATGGCCAAACCACAGAAATCCGGGGCAACAGGAGGTGAAATTATCGAAAACCCGATCTTATCCAACTTCAAAGAAGGATTATCAGTTCTTGAATACTTCATTTCCACCCACGGCGCCCGTAAAGGTCTTGCCGATACAGCTCTTAAAACAGCAGATGCCGGTTACCTGACCCGACGCCTGGTCGATGTTTCGCAGGATGTCATTATTTCGGAAGATGACTGCGGCACCCTCAGGGGAATCACAATCTCTGCCCTAAAAAAGAATGAGGAGACCGTAGAATCCCTTTACGACCGGATCCTTGGCCGGGTTACCCTGCATGATATCTTCCATCCTAATACCGGCGAACTGATTGCAAGGGCAGGCCACCAGCTCACTGAAGACAAATGTAAAATCATCGAAGAATCCCCGATAGAATCGGTCGAGATTCGTTCCGTGCTTACCTGTGAATCCAAGCAGGGTGTTTGCGCAAGATGTTATGGAAGGAACCTCGCTACGGGAAGAATGATCCAGGAGGGCGAGGCAGTTGGTGTTATCGCTGCCCAGTCAATCGGTGAGCCTGGAACACAGCTGACCCTGCGTACTTTCCACGTTGGGGGTACTGCTTCTAACGTTGCGATTATTTCGAAAATTGAAGCTAAATACGATGGTTTCCTCGAAATTGACGAACTCAGGTTTGTAACCTATACCAACAAGGAAGGCAAAAGCTATGATGTGGTGATTGGCCGTTCTGCTGAAATGAGGATCATTGATAAACACACCAAGATTGTCCTTGCTTCTGGTCATATTCCCTATGGAGCTAACCTTTATTTTAAGGAAAACACGGAAGTTAAAAAAGGCAGCCTGATCAGCGACTGGGATCCTTTCAATGCTGTGATCCTTGCCGAAGTTAAAGGCACTATCCAATATGAAAATATCGTTGAAGGGAAAACTTACCGTATTGAATCTGATGAGCAGACCGGTTATGTAGATAAGGTTGTAATAGAACCTCGTCAGAAACTCAAGAATCCGACGATCAATATTGTCTCCGGCGATGGTGAAGTCGTTAAATCTTATGACATCCCAGTTGGAGCACGTATCGTGGTTGAAGACGGACAGGACATCAAAGCGGGTGAGCCGCTGGTAAAAATCCCCAGGGCAATCGGGAAAACCGGTGATATTACTGGTGGTTTGCCCAGAGTTACCGAACTCTTTGAGGCCAGGAACCCATCCGAGCCGGCTGTTGTGGCTGAAATCGACGGTGTGGTTACGATCAGCAAAAAGCTGAAAAGAGGCAACCGTGAGGTGGTCATTACTTCGAAAACCGGAGAAGAGAAACATTATCTCGTCCCAACGACGAAACAGGTCCTTGCCCAGGAAAATGACTATATCCGTGCTGGAACATCCCTTTCCGAAGGTGAGATTTCACCTTCAGATATATTGGCTATCAAAGGTCCGATGAAGGTTCAGGAATATATCGTCAATGAAGTGCAGGAAGTTTACCGTTTGCAGGGTGTGAAGATCAACGACAAGCATTTTGAAGTGATTGTCAGGCAGATGATGAGAAAAGTTGAAGTAGAAGATCCCGGCGATACGAGATTCCTTGAAGGCGAACTGGTCAACAAAACCGATTTCCAGGATGAAAATGATGACGTCTTCGGAAAGAAAGTAGTCATCGATCCGGGTGATTCGCTTACATACCGGGCCGGTCAGATCGTAAGTGCGAGGAAACTGCGCGATGAGAATTCAATGCTGAAACGTAAAGACAAGCGCCTGATTGTTGCCAGGGATGCAAGTCCGGCAACCGGCCTGCAGGTTATCCAGGGTATTACGCGGGCATCATTGCAAACCAATAGCTGGATTTCTGCCGCTTCATTCCAGGAAACCACAAAAGTGCTGACCCAGGCAGCCATCCAGGCCAAGACCGACGAGCTAAAAGGCTTGAAAGAAAATGTCATCGTTGGCCATAAAATCCCCGCCGGGACAGGATTACGGAAATATGAAGATATCATTGTCGGTTCACGCGAAGAATATGAAGAAATCATGGCGAGCAAAGAGGATTTCGATGATGAACCGGAGGATGAATTGTAGATTTAATTTTAAAAGCAAATGACCATGTCAGATAACAAACCGAAGAACCAGATCAATATTGAGCTGGGAGAAGATCAGGCCGAGGGTACTTACGCGAATCTCGCCATGATCTCGCATTCTCATTCTGAGTTCATCATTGATTTTATAAAGATGATGCCTGGAATGCCCAAAGCCAAAGTTAAATCCAGGGTGATCCTGACGCCACAACATGCCAAACGCCTGTTACGTGCCTTGAAAGAGAACGTCGGCAAGTATGAAAGCATGTATGGCAATATTGAAACACCGGAAGGATCGGATGGGCTTCCGCCTTTCCACCTTGGAGGCCCCACGGCTCAAGCTTAAAAAATCAAACGGAAAGTCCCATCGCCTTCAAGGACAACAACCTCAAGGCTTTCTACAAGGTGCTTATACTTTCGGAAAACTTCTTTTGGCTGCTTTTCTCCATTTATATACATCGCACGTGAATCCAGATCTATTACGTACTTTTTACGCGGAATAGCAAGGCCATCATCAATAAGTTCCTGACGGATTATCTTTTCAGCAGGAGGAGCCCCGTATTCATGAGAAAATTCTCTCATTGGCGGAGCAGGAGCAGGAAACAATTGCTGATCCTTTTCAAAATCTTTCAATTTAAATTCATACTCCCGAAGTGCTCTATCATATTTATCTGACCATTTCATCTGATCATCATTGTAATAATCATACTTTAAATCTGGCATTTCGGGAATCTCAGGAAATTCCGGAACATCAAATCCATAAAATTGAAATCCTCCGTCCGTAACAATGGATGTATCATAACCTTCAGGGATCCAAAGTATTGTATCACCTTTGATAACCTTAAAGTAATTTCCTGATTTGATGATTACTACTTTCCGCATGCTATCGAGTTGCTCTGAATTTTTTTTCAGGATAATCACCTCTTTTTCATAATCATTCCGGGCATTTTCCCATTCCCCGATATTCTTGTCCAGCGTTTCAACGAAAACTTTAATATCTCTGTCATCCGTGGCATCAGTTGAATCGGTATAAACTTTCACAATCACCTTTCCGGATTTGGATGTAGCAATGATTGTATCAGGGGTTTCAGGATTGACAGGCATTAAATTAAAAATCCTTTCTCCTGATTCACGACCAGTAAGGTCAAATGTGCTGGGGATAAATGACAAGGCATTTAGTGATAGGGTAAAGATCAGGCCGACAAGTAAAATGAAGGCAATGATCCCCTCGCTGAGACCCTTTCTGAGTTTCACCGGGGTAAGCAATCTTTTCACCCTGAAGAGAAGTTTTTTCTTTGAACCGGCCATAGCATTGGCCAATAACGTTGATTTCGAATTTAAATCTTCCATAGTTGTTAATGCTTTGATATAGTTTAGATGATCATGATTAACACTGATAGCAATGTCATCGCAGATATGCTCCCTTTCCTGCCTGATTTTCGAAAATATTTACAGTATGAACATACCAGGCATCGTATGTCCCGCTCTCAACGATAGTTGGCATTTCAGGCAGAATGTTGTTTTCAGGGAGCCCTGAAATAGCAGAAGCTTCATTCCTGGGATTATCTTTTACATTTTCAGGGTGGTAAGTGTACAGGAAGGTTGCTGTGAAGAAAACAGGTATAAGCATCAGAAATATATAAAGGATCATATAGCGAATACCAGGCCTGTGCTTGCGCAGGATTATCAATAGCCCCATTGCTATCAAAGCAATAAGCCCTCCTTGCCAGACAGAGTGGAATAAGGTCCAGGCAAAAGCACGGATAAACTCTTCTGATAATATAGATTCAAAGAAGTTCATCGTTTATCTCCTTCCAGCTTTTGGATGAGTTCTTTGATTTCCTGCAGCTCAACATCTGAAGTCTTATGATTGCCAAGTGCCTGAAGCACTAATTTAGAAGCCGATCCTCCAAAAGCGATTTCAAGCAGGCGGTCGAGCATCCGTACCTGGGTATCCTCCTGTTTGGCCAGGGCATAATAAATATGTGTCCGGCCTTCCATTACCCTTTCTACCATACCTTTTTCAGTCATGATTTGCATCAGTTTCAGGGTTGTTGTGTAGCCGACATTTTTATTTTGTTTCATCTCGTCGTTCACAAATCTCACCGTTGAGGGGCCATTTTTCCAGAGAATCGAGAGGATTTCCAGTTCGGATTCTGTTGGTTTGAAAGTCTTTCCGATTTGGGTCATATTTATTTAATTACGAATTAATTCGTACAACAAAGATACATGAAGAGTACCCTGAAGTCAATTCTATTTACGAATTTTTTCGTAAAAAATGTTAAATTCTGTAAATAATGTTAGGAAAGGCTGGGATGTGATGTGCTTCTGAGTTGGCATCTCAAATCAATACTAATCCAGTTTAACCGCTTTGCTCACACCTCCCATCTGTGATATTTTTTGAATCAGGTCAGAAAGTGAACTGCTGTTCTTTACCATCAACTTAATGATGCCATTAAAAACCCCTTTCTTTGCTTCGATCTTAACGGATATCATATTGACTTTTAAATCATTGGAGATTATTTGGGAGATTTCATTCATGATACCGATCCGGTCAGTACCCGTGACACGAATGGCTGCCCGGAAAGCCCCTTTTTCTTCAATACCCTTCCACTGGACTTCAATTTTCCGATAGCCGTAGCGGGTCAGCAATTGTTTAGCATTAGGGCAATTTTGATGATGTATGGTGATGCCCCGGCTGATCGTCACAAAACCAAACACCGGGTCGCCGGGAACAGGATTACAACAGTGGGCCAGCTTGTAGTTAACTTTTTTAAGATTGGTATCGATAAAAAGCACATCATCCTGTTCCTGTAAGCCCGTTTTACCTGCCTGGGATGGTTTTTGCTCCCGTCCGGGTAATGTTTTACCTTCGTCGGTTTTTTCAATATCACCTGATAAGAAGCGCTTCACCTCAATCAGATCGATCTTTTCATGGTAAATCAGCCCATAAAGATCAATAGAAGAAGAAAGCTTAAATTTCTTAATCAACCGGTCGATATTCTCATCAACAAAAGCTATTTTCCAGTTTTTAAACTTCCTGCGCAGGATTTCGTTGCCCTTCTCAGCTTCAAGGAACATCTCCTCTTTCAGCGCTCTTTTTATTTTATTTTTCGCTTTGGTAGTGACCACATAATTCAGCCAATCCATTTTTGGTTTCTGGATTTTCGAAGTTATGATCTCCACTTTATCGCCATTTTCCAAAACCTGTTTCAGTGGGACAATCTTATTATTGACTTTAGCGCCCGTGCAGGAATAACCAACATTAGTATGAACTTCAAAAGCAAAGTCAAGCACAGTGGAGCCCTGGTCCAGTTCTTTCAAATCGCCGGTAGGTGTAAAAACAAATACCTTATTGGCATTCTGGGTTTTTAATGTTTTTTCACTTTCGTCAAATGCGATCTGCTCGGGGTGCTCAATGATATCCCTGACCTGAAGCATCCATCTTTCTATATCTTCTTTTGATCCGAAGCCCTTATATTTCCAATGAGCGGCCTGGCCTTTTTCCGCAACTTCGTCCATCCTTGCTGTACGGATCTGGACTTCCACCCAGCGGTCGTGCGGCCCATTTACAGTTGTATGAAGAGATTCGTAACCTGAGGCTTTAGGAGTAGATATCCAGTCCCTTAACCTTTTCGGGTTAGGTGGATAGATATTGGTAACCAGGGAATAGGCCTTCCAGCAGTCCGACTTTTCATTCTCCGGAAGTGAATTCAGGATGATCCGGATAGCAAACAGATCAAAAACCTGCTCAAACTCAACATCCTGCTTTTGCATTTTCTCCCAGATCGAAGGTATAGATTTGGGCCGGCCTTTGATCTCAAACTCAAGTCCCTGTTTGATGAGTTCGCGTTGAATTGGTGCAATGAATTCATTAATGAATGCATTTCGTTTTGATTCCGTTTCACGGATTTTTTGGGCAATCTGTTGATAAACCTCAGGCCGGGTAAACTTCATCGAAAGGTCTTCCAGTTCTTTTTTGACCCGGTAAAGGCCAAGTCGGTGGGCAATTGGGCTATACAGAAAATTTACTTCATTGATATATCTTGCCTGGTACTCAGTAGGAAGCTTTTCAATCATTCTCATGTCTCTAAGACGGTGCGCCAGTTTGAGCAGGATAACGCGGATGTCATCCACTACGGCCAGGAAGAGTTTTCTGAAAGTGTCAGATTGCAATGATACCTTACCGGTAGGCAATTCGCTGATCCTGGCATAACTCTTTATCATATCTGCAATGGCCGTCCCGAATTTCTTCTTTATGTCTTCTATTCCGATAGTTTGAGTGGCAAGGGCATCATGAAGAAGAGCAGTCACAATCGAATTAATTCCCAGGCCCATTTCCTCTGCAGCAATCCTGGCAATGGACAATGAATGGCATATCAGCAGTTCTCCGGTCATATGCCGGGATTCTCCATATAACTCCCGGGA
The DNA here is from genome assembly GCA_023229505.1 of Bacteroidales bacterium. Lineage (NCBI taxonomy): Bacteria > Pseudomonadati > Bacteroidota > Bacteroidia > Bacteroidales > Bacteroidales bacterium. Next base: position 61,876 of record JALNZD010000016.1, read on the forward strand.
AAACAAAAAAGCATGATCCAGCAATTGCCTGTCGTCTTCCTTCAGCAGTCCTTGTGAAACTGCCAGCAAGCCATCATATTTTGCAATAATTTTCTGAAGTTCAGCCTCTGAAATCATCACACCCCGAATTCATTAGATTTACAATCCTTACCATGAAAGACAATTAGCCGGATCTGTCAGATATCCAGCATACAAGAAGAAAGATATTATTGAGACTGATTAAAAGCTTTCTTTATCGTTGTCTTTAATACCTTTTTTAGGTTTGGAACTGGGGGGTTCGGCGATCGAATCCCGCATCCTGGTATCGGCCTTGATATTTTGATAACGTTGGTAATCCATGATCCCCAGGTTACCTGTGCGGAATGCTTCCGCAATAGCTTTTGGAATTTCAGCTTCAGCCTGGATGAGGTTTGCCCGCGATTCTTCAGCTTTCGCCCGCATTTCCTGTTCCCGGGCTACGGCCATGGCACGGCGTTCCTCTGCTCTTGCCTGTGCGATATTTTTATCGGCATTGGCCTGGTCCATCTGAAGGAAAGCACCGATATTCTTGCCTACATCGATATCGGCAATATCAATGGATAGGATTTCAAAAGCAGTTCCTGAGTCAAGACCTTTGCCAAGAACAAGTTTGGAAATACTATCGGGATTTTCCAGCACAGATTTATGGGATTGGGCTGAACCGATCGACGACACGATACCCTCTCCTACCCTGGCGAGTACTGTTTCTTCGCCGGCACCTCCCACCAATTGCTTGATGTTGGCACGAACTGTGACCCTTGCTTTGGCTATCAGCTGGATACCATCTTTTGCAACTGCTGTAACAGATGGCGTATCAATGACTTTTGGATTCACTGACATTTTAACCGCTTCAAGAACATCGCGGCCGGCCAGGTCGATGGCAGTGGCGGTTTGAAAATCAAGTTTTATATTAGCTTTATCGGCGGATATCAATGCATTGACGACCCTCGGCACATTCCCTCCCGCAAGGTAATGGGCTTCCAGGGAATTCCTGTTCAGGGAAAGGCCTGCTTTGGTAGCTGCAATAAGACTATTGACAATAATAGTTACCGGCACCTTACGCCAGCGCATGATAACCAATTGAAGCAAGGAAATTCTGACACCGGAGACCAAAGCTTTAAACCAAATCCCAACCGGTATGAGATAAAAAAGAATCCAAATGGCAAATATTGCTCCCAATCCAATGGCAACAATGACAAATACCTGTGAATCACCCATGATTTTTAATCTTTACGTTTTACAATTATTTTATTATACTCGATTTTTTCCACAACAATATAAGTTTGCTGATCTATGAAATCCCCATTCGTGCTTACTTCATAAAACTCCCCATTGATCAGTGCTTTTCCCATGGGGGCCAGGCGTGACACGGTTTTTCCCGTATCGCCGGTCTTGATCAACTTGTGATCAATGACATTTACCTGGCTGTCGATCGCTGTTGAAAGTGCCAGTTTTCGCCATGTTTTTCCCCTGAGTGATAGCACAAGCGTAAGCACAGTCAATATAAATGTACCGGCAAGGACGAGGTGTCCCGCAAACATCCCATGACCGGCGTAAGATTGCCAGACACCAATGGCAATAAGAATGAACCCGATCACACCAGCAATCCCGACGCCGGGAATGATCAGGATTTCTAGAGCCAGGAATAAAAGGCCAATGATGATAAAAGTCGATATGAGTAACCAATGCATATTATTCAGGATATTGTAACTGTCAGGTCCCGGTTTAACATCTCATCGCATAAGGGCTTCAGGGAATCGAACGGCCCTGTTTTAATGCCGCATTTCCCATTAGAATGGGCGATCAAAGCACATTGCTCTGCCTGGAAGGCATCATGCCCGCATACTTCAATCAATGTCTCAATGACATATTCAAAAGTATTTACTTCATCGTTAAACAGGATCAGTTCTTTTTCACCTGAAGCAACCTCTTCACTTTTACCGGCCGGTTTTAATTTTTCCTTTACCATTAGGAAGATCGTTTAATCAGAATAAATGTAATTAAAAAACAACTTACTGAAAGCGCTAACGAAAGTAGTAAAAAAATAGCAATTTTGCATAGCATTATTTGTTTGATAAAAGACGATGGAATTTAAAGTATTCATAGAAAGCATTAAAAGAAAGCTGGACAAGCCCCTTCCGGGGGTTCCGTCACAGCTTAAAATGGCAAGTATGCGCCGGTTGATGAAGGACGGAAAAGTTGTTGTTCCTGCCGATGTAAGGAAGGGTGGTGTGCTGGCCTTATTTTACCCTTCAAATGGTAAGATTTATATGGTTTTCATCAAGAGAACGGAATATCCCGGTGTTCACAGCGGTCAGATCTCTTTTCCGGGAGGAGGCTGGGAACAAGGCGACCAGGATATAGTAGATACGGCTCTGCGTGAAGCTGAAGAAGAAATCGGGGTAAACAGAAATACTGTCGTTCCTATCGGAAAGCTTACCGACCTTTTCATTCCACCGAGCAATTTCCTTGTAACACCTATAGTGGGTTATACCAATGAGCGGCCTGATTTCAGGTCTGACCCGGATGAAGTCGACCGGATCCTGGAATTTCCACTGGAAGAATTGTTTGATGAATTAAATATTCAGGAACAGGATATTACGATCTTTCCCGCGATCAATTTAAAAGTTCCCTGTTTTTATGTAGATGGAAATGTGATATGGGGAGCTACCGCGATGATACTTAATGAACTGATCGATGTGATCAGGCTAGAATCCTGATTTCGTAGGTTATTTCTGCACCGAAACGCAATAACGCATTCACACCGCAATATCTTTCCCTGGAAAGGTTCACGGCTTTTTCAACTTTCTCCTGGTCAATATCCTTTCCTTTCAATTCATAAATAATGTGGATTTTATGGTAGTATTTAGGATGTTCTTCTGTCAGCTCACCTTCAACTGAAACATTGAAAAACTCAGGCTCTGCCCTCATTTTTCTCAGTATTGATATCACATCCATCCCGGTGCATCCGGCCAGGGAAACCAGGGTAAGCGGCTTTGGGCGGGGTCCGTTATTTTTGCCTCCCACCTCCGGCTCAGCATCCAACATAATCTTAAATCCATTCACATCCGCTTCAAAGGTCATATCCTTTTTCCAGGCACAGTCAATTTTAGTTTTCATTCTTTTCTTTTTTACAAAAGTAAATCATTTTCAGTTGGAAAGGTAGTCTTATTGGTTAAACCAGAACCCGTTAGGAATTATACCAACCAGGAAAGAATCGACCGGTGTGCCATCCAGGGCATTAAACCGGTATACCCATCCATTCTGGGCATAGTCGAGCGGATCAGTTGCAAAGATCATTTTAGTCACCTTATCATATCCCAGGCCATAAAACATTGTATTCCCGGAGATCAAAGGCTGAGTATTCAGTAATGAAGCAGACACGGGGAAACCGTTCCATCCCTTGCCAGAGCATAGGACCCAGATCTTACCATTAACATCCTTTTGAATTCCTGACGGCCGGTGGCCAACTTCGAGCAGCCCGAAGGGTTCTTCATCATTAGTCTGTATAATAGAAACCGTACTGTCAACTCCAAATCCACCTGAGTTTATTACAAACAACTGATCACCTGCCAGGATCATCTCATCAGGGCCGTTTCCGGTCTGAATGCTTGTTATGATGGAGTAATCCCTGAGGTTCATTACTTTAACCGTTGAATCCCAGCAGGAGACATATCCTTTATCTTCATCAAAACCAATAAAATAGCGTGGCAGGGTCAGGTTTTCTATTGTTGTGACCGATTTAAAATCATCGAGGTTTACCACTTCAATTTTATTGGAATTGTTAACCACGATAAATGCTTTATCCTGATGAACCGTCATTGACTGAACGATATTCCCAAGGGGCCGTCCGTTTGCCGTTTCAAACAGATCATGAGCCACCTCGAGGCCTTTCCCGGTTGAAAGCGCTGATGGATCCGCTCCCTGTCTGGAAAGGCCCTTCATTGATGATAAATACACTATTGGACCAGGCACCGGATGGATTATTATCATTGTTTTTATTGCAGCTAGACACAACAAATAAAAGAAAGAGGATTAGGATAATGAGGAGCTTTGTTTTCATAAGTTCTGAGTTCTGAGTTATTACGTTATTGTAGAGTCGTTGCATGCAACGACTCTACAAAAATCAATGTCTTCTGTATTCTGTATTCTAATTTTTAATTTTTAATGATTTTGACAACACAGCATCCAGGAGGAAATAAGCTGGTAAAGAGGTTGAGTTGTCTTTTGAAGAAAAAATTTCACCTGTATAATTCCCTTTCACTGTCAGGTTAAATCCCTTATAAACCGCTCCTGATTTTAAAATCAAGCGGTGCAAAGGGGTATAGATAAGTTGTTTCTTATAAGATGCATCAAGGTCAAAAAGCTTCTTTTCATTGGTTGATTTTGTATAAGAATAAGATTCTGCAAGGAAAAGGCTCACGGCATCAAGGCTGATCAATTGGTTCCCGGATATTTCAAAACCCCGGGACCAAACTTCCTGGGCATTTTCTACCGACCAGAAGCTGCCGCCCGGCAACCATAGGATCCAATTTTCAATAAGGGAATTAAAAGCCGTTACATTGAATTTTATTTCCAGGGAAGAAAATTGGTTTTCCAGCGAAATGCCGGCTTCCTCGTTCCAGCTTTCTTCCGGTTTAAGGTCAGGGTTACCACCTGGCTGCCAGAATCTTTCATTAAAGGTCGGAGTCCGGAAATTTCGTGAAACATTAAGTCTGCCAGAGATGAAACGCCAAATTTTGCCTGTAAGATGCGAAAACCGCTATATTTTCCTGGTTCCGCGGATGATCATAATAATCAAGATCGGCATATTCATAGGTAAATTGTGTACCTGCAAAAATAACTGAATGCTTAAAAACTTCCCAGGTACTTTCAAAGGAACCAGCCACAGATTGGCTTTGAATGGTGGAATAAACTGATGCCAGCGGGTCATCGTAAAGGGTGAATTCATTGAAATAGGCCAGTTTAGCCTCCAGATTATTCCTTTGATTGTAGTCCTTCCATAAAATCATCGTTCTCCAGGAATGGTCAACCTGGACGGCTTCTGAATTTTCTTCCGTGAGGGTTGGCGGAATATCCCGTCCTGCATACTGGAACCATACGCTTGCCATGATATATTGATCTTTTGGCAGCCGGAAGGCTATATCCTGTATGAACCCACCTTTGAAGATCGATGCATGTGGAAGATGTTCTTCCTTTCCCAGGAGGTTTTTATAAGAAAAGTCATTCGCAGTATTCAATAAGGAAAAAGCCGTCCGTGAGTAAATTTTATTCATGAATACCGTTCCGTTGCCTTCAAGGGCTATTGTCCCAAAGCTGCCGGCAGACAGACTTAACCTGAGGTCAGCTCCTGATTTTTCGAATACAGGTCTGCTTTCAAGGTGAATGCCTCCCCCGATCGAACCGCTGCCAAACATCGGGCTTGCGCCGCCATAAAGGATTGAAATATTGTTGAAAAAGCTGCCCTGGACTAAAGAAAGATCGATATACCCGATATTGGGTGGTGAAATCCGGATGCCATTCCACAGCAGGCCGGCATGATTGGCTGATGTTCCCCTGAAGGATAAGGTCGATAAAGTGCCTTGACCGTAGTTGCGGATGTATGAGGAAGTAAAACCGGTTATGAGTTCAGCTATAGATCCTGCAGGATATTCGGTCCGGGTAAGGCTGTCAAGTGTAAGTATTGCCTGGCCTTTAGCGAAACGGTTAATCCGGGAGGAGTATATGGTCACATCATTCAGATTGAGAATGGTATCAGGCGCCATATCCTGGGCAATAATGCCGGAGATGCATGCTGAAAAGATAATAATGCAGACTGCAATGCGCATGAGACAAACATTAAAGCATTTGCAAGTCATCCCGGGTAAAAAGTCTGAAAAAAGCGAAAAGTCACCAGTTCAGCCCAGCTTCTGACCCGGAAGCTTGTGAAAAAAATCTATGATGGCAGGTTTTCTGACTTACCCCATCAACCGGCAGCCTTCCCATTCCTTTGACAGGAACAGTGGCAATTGATTACCGTTGATAGTGACCTTTAAAGGCCAGGGCTTACAGCAGCGGGCACTGTCCAGGACTTACACCTGGTTCCCTATTATGTCCTGATCTCCGGCAGGAAATCAGGGACACCATTACAGCTTCAAATATACTCGCTTAAAACAGATCAAAACAAAAGTTGAAAAAAAAATATTCACCGCATTATGAACGATATTTTTATAAATTTATACCCTCAAATTAATAATAGGTTTGATCCGTAGAATTTAAAGGTTGTCTCCAGATGAAAAGAATTATCAGGTTATTGGTTATACTGCTGGTTATTAGTTCCCTGGCCGGGATTACATCCTCATGTGCCATTTTCAGCGATTCATCCCATGTGCAAAAGCTGACAACTTTCAAACACAAGAAACCCCTTCCCAAGAAATATATAATCAGCAACGGCAGCAAGCCGATTACCAAATAAAACATCTTAAAAGAGCTTTTTTTCGGCAGACAGAAATCTATTCCTCTGCCATGAAGGGATAGCGGTAATCGTCCGGCGGGTTAAAATTTTCCTTGATCGTCCTTGGTGAAACCCATCTCAGCAGGTTCAGAAATGAACCGGACTTGTCGTTTGTACCGGAAGCCCTTGCGCCTCCGAAAGGCTGCTGGCCCACTATGGCGCCTGTTGGCTTATCGTTGATGTAGAAATTCCCAGCGGCATTGACCAGCTTTCTTGTTGTATAATCTATTATAAAACGGTCCTGGGCAAAAATGGAACCTGTCAGGGCATAAGGCGACGTTTTGTCAAGAATATCGAGGGTTTCATCATACTGATCATCTTCATATACATAAACGGTCAGAATAGGTCCGAAAAGCTCCTCACACATGGTAATATAACGGGGATTGGGTGTAAGGATAACAGTAGGCTCAATGAAATACCCGACAGTCTTATCATAATGACCACCTGCAATGATCTCAGCATCAGGGTCATTCTTTGCCCGGTCGATAAATGAGGCCAGCTTATCAAAAGATCCTTCGTCGATGACCGCGTTGATGAAGTTCCGGAAATCCTCCACTCCGCCCATGCGGAATGACTTTAAGTCGGCAATCATCCTTTCGCGCACTTCTGGCCAGAGGCTTCGCGGGATATAAGCCCGAGAGGCAGCCGAGCATTTCTGGCCCTGGTATTCAAATGCCCCCCGTGTCAATGCAGTAACGACCGGTTTGACCTTTGCCGACGGGTGTACCATTACAAAGTCTTTTCCCCCGGTTTCTCCGACAATTTTCGGAAAAGTATTGTGAAGAGCAACGTTTTCCCCGATGGCTTTCCATATCTTATTAAAGACGGTATTGGAGCCTGTAAAATGAACCCCGACAAATTCGGGATGTGTTGACATGATCTTTCCACCCACGGGTCCGTCAACCATTATCATATTGATCACACCGTCAGGAAGACCGGCTTCCCGGAATATTTCCATCAGTACATTCGCTGAGTACATCTGTGTCCCGGCCGGTTTCCAAACGACCACATTTCCCATCAGGGCAGGAGCTGAAGGAAGGTTCCCGGCTATTGAAGTGAAATTAAACGGCGTGACCGCATAAACAAATCCTTCCAAAGGCCTCCACTCCATCTTGTTCCAAACACCATGAGAAGAAACAGGCTGCTCATTATAAATTTCTGCCATAAAATGGACATTGAACCGGAGGAAATCCGCCATTTCGCAGGTGGCATCGATCTCGGCCTGGTAAGCGTTTTTCGATTGGCCGAGCATGGTTGCAGCATTAAGCCTGGCCCTATAAGGTCCGCTGATGAGATCGGCGGCTTTAAGGAAAATGGCTGCCCGCTGGTCCCAGGTCAGCGACTGCCACTTCGGCCGGATTGCGAGTGCTGCATTGATTGCCTGCAAAACATGCTCACCGGTGCCTTTGTGGTAATGTCCAAGGATATGGCGATGATCATGGGGCGGACTTATTGCGATCTGTTCACCTGTGCGGACTGACTCACCGCCGATAAACATGGGAATATCAATTTGTCTGGAACGAAAATCGCCAATAGCTTCTTTAAGCGCTTTACGTTCAGGGGTTCCCGGAGCATAAGATAATATAGGCTCATTGAAAGGAACCGGTGATTTGAAAAATCCTTTAGACATGTGCAGAATTTTAAAATTTTTCCTTTGAAATTACTTTACTATTTTCATCATAAGTCAACCATATCCCGGCTTTTTGCCCTTTGATATAAGTTCCGCTTATATGGAGGGCACCCGTCTCATAATATTCATTGTAAGCTCCATTCAGGATATTCATCATATAGGATTTCTCTGTTTTAACTTTGCCATTGGTATAATAGGCGATTGAGGGCCCGTTAAATTTCCCTTCCTTATATTGGTATGATGCCACTTTAAGCCCTTTTGTATTGTACCAGGTTGTTATACTGTCCCGTTGGCCATCCTTATACCATGTCTCCTCCTGCAGGACACCTCCTTCATAATACATCTTGCACAAGCCATTCAGCTTGTTCTTTTTATAATTCCTCTCCCAGTTGAATTTGCCTGACCTGCCGTAAGATTTACTGACCCCATCCAGTTGATCATTAAGATAGGAAGCCTGGTTGATCAGACTTCCTTTACTGTCAATTTCAATCACCAGCCCGTTTTTCTTCCCGTCTTGATATTGTACGACTTTATTTAAAAGTCCTGACGGATAATAGGTCAGCCAGGTACCTACTTTTTTCCCTCCAGAATAATTTCCTTCAAGCCTGAGTTCTCCTGACTTTTCTACCGCATAACCATCTTTAGGGCGTGATAAACTGCTCTCCTGGCTACAGACGGTTTGAATGGCGGAGAGATAGAGAATGATTGGAATGATTAATAAAACTAATGTTTTCATAAGGTTTATTATTTTAGGGTGCCATAAAGGTCGAAATAATCCGCCCGGTCAATTTTTACCTGGTAAAAATTTCCGGTTTTCAAAGGTTCGGGCGAATCGATCAAAATCTCGTTGTCAACCTCCGGGGAATCAAATTCTGAGCGGCCGACATAGAGATCCCCTTCTTTCCGGTCGATCAGCACTTTAAATTCTCTGCCGACTTTTTCCTGGTTCTTTTCCATGGATATTTCCTGCTGGATTTCCATGATCTCTTCCATTCTTGCCCTTTTAACTTCATCAGGTACAGCATCATGAAGATAATATGCAGATGTTTTCTCCTCCGGGGAATACATAAACACGCCCAGCCGGTCGAAGCGCTGATCTTTCACAAATTCTTTAAGCTCTTCAAAATGGTCATCTGTCTCATAGGGATAACCGACAATGAGGGTAGTACGAATGGCAATTCCAGGATTTTTTTCGCGAAGGGTTTCCAACAGCCGGTAGGTTTTTGCTTTAGTAACGCCCCTGTTCATTGATCTGAGCAATGGATCGGAAATGTGCTGCAAAGGGATATCGAGATAATTGCAAATCTTTGGGTTATTCTTCATCACATCTGCAATTTCTACCGGGAAATCTGAAGGATAGGCGTAGTGCAACCGTATCCACTCTAAACCATCTATTTCGCAAAAGCTTTCCAGGAGACTGGCCAATTTTCTTTCCCGGTAAAGGTCGTAGCCGTAATAAGTCAAGTCCTGCGCAATGAGAATAATCTCCTTTACACCCCTGGCAGCTAAAAGGGATGCTTCATGGATCAGGTCCTCCATCGGCCTGGAAACGTGCTTCCCCCGGATCAGCGGGATTGCGCAGAAGGAACATTTTTTATTGCACCCTTCCGATATTTTCAGGTAAGCATAATGACCCGGAGTTGTCAGCAGGCGCTCCCCGATCAGTTCTTTCCTGTAATCAACCCCCAGATCTTTCAGGATTTCCGGCAGGTCATTCACCCCATAGAAACCATCGACTTCCAGCAATTCGGCCTCGAGTTCCTTCCGGTAACGCTGGGACAGGCATCCCATCACGAAAACTTTTCCCACATGCCCTGCTTTCTTTGCTTTCGCATAGCGAAGGATCATGTCGATTGATTCTTCCTTTGCATCGTTGATAAAACCGCAGGTATTCACTACCACCACGTCAGAGGGCTCATCCGACTCATGCACCACTTCAATATTTGCAGCCTGAAGCTGTCCCATCAATACCTCTGAATCCACAAGGTTTTTTGAGCACCCCAGGGTGATGATGTTGATTCTGTGACGTTGAATTGACTTCGTTTTCAATACTGGAAATTAGAAATTTGAAAATGGAAATTTGGAATTTGGTGTTTTGGATTTGTTTGGAATTTGGTGCTTGGGATTTGGAATTTTCAACTACTCTTTCTCTCCAAACAAACTATCGACAAATTCAAAGCGGTCGAATATCTGTAAATCGCCGATTTTCTCACCGATGCCAATATATTTCACCGGTATTTTAAACTGGTCGGAAATCCCGATGGCCACGCCGCCTTTGGCTGTACCGTCGAGTTTAGTCAGGGCCAGCGCATTCACTTCGGTTGCGGCAGTAAATTGTTTCGCTTGTTCGATGGCATTCTGGCCGGTGCTGGCATCAAGCACCAGCAGGACCTCGTGAGGAGCTTCGGGGATGACTTTCTGGATCACGCGTCTGATCTTGCTCAATTCATTCATCAGGTTGATCTTATTGTGTAACCGCCCTGCCGTATCGATGATGACCACGTCAGTCCCTCGGGCAATGGCTGATGTTACCGTATCGAAAGCCACTGCGGCGGGATCGGCATTCATTCCCTGGGAAATGATGGGAACGCCGGCCCTTTCAGCCCAGATGGTAAGTTGTTCGACGGCTGCTGCGCGGAAGGTGTCTGCTGCGCCAAGTACGACCGATTTACCGGCACCTTTGAACTGGTAAGCCAGTTTGCCGATCGTGGTCGTTTTACCGACACCATTCACCCCAACCACCATGATCACATAGGGTTTCGGTAAGTTATCGGAGGAGAAATCAAATTTTTCCTCTTTTACATTTTCCCGTAGCAACGCTGCGGTTTCCTCTTTCAGGACACGGTTCAATTCTTCCGTTCCGACGTATTTGTCCCGGGCCACCCGTTGCGTGATCCGCTCAATGATCCTGAGGGTGGTTTCCACGCCGACATCTGAAGTGACTAATATCTCTTCCAGGTTATCAAGCACTTCATCGTCAACGCTCGATTTGCCGGCAATAGCGCGCGAAATCCTGGAGAATACATTTTGCCGTGTTTTGTCAAGCCCTTTATCAAGGCTTTCTTTCTTCTCCTTTGAAAAAAATGAAAATATACCCATGGCGGAAGTCTAAAATGATATAAAAAAAGCTCTTCCGGCAGGAAAAGCTTTTCTGTACCGATTTGATGAACAATCAGTTATTTCTTTTCAACGACATTTTTAATCTGATCGTTGGGAACCATAGTTTCTTTGAAAACGTATGCCCCGGTTTTTGGTGATTTCACCATGCGGATCAGCTTCGAGAACTCTTTACCCTGTGCCTGAAGGGTTGCAATAACTTTCTTTGCCATAGCTAAAAACTATTTAATTTCTTTATGAACCGTCATCCGTTTCAGGATAGGATTAAACTTCTTAAGTTCTAATCTTTCCGGCGTATTTTTCTTGTTTTTGGTGGTTATATACCTGGAAGTACCCGGTTTGCCGCTGTTCTTATGTTCGGTGCACTCCATGATAACCTGTATCCTTTGATCTTTCGATTTCTTCGCCATTGTTAAATGCCTCTTTTAATTTTAGGGCTGCAAAGATATGATTATATTTCAAAATAACCTATAACTTTATCAAAATTTACCTGATATTTTGAATTGGACACCTTATATAAAAGGATTTTCAGCATTTCTGAAACTTGAAAAATCGCTTTCGGAGAACTCGATTGAAGCATACAACCGGGATGTTATAAAACTATTCCAGTATCTTGAGTCACATCAACTTGACCTGCAACCAGATGATATTAAACTGGCTCACTTACAGGACTTCCTCAAATGGATAAACCAGCTTGGCATGAGTGCACGGTCGCAGGCCAGGATCATTTCGGGATTGAGGACATTTTTCAAATACCTGCTGTTGGAAAATATAATCCGCACTAATCCTGCCGAGTTACTAGAATCACCCAGGACCGGGAGTACCCTGCCTGATACGCTTAATGTTGATGAGATCGGAAAGCTCTTCGATGCGATTGATTTGAGTTCCACGGAAGGGGAAAGAAATAAGACGATGCTCGAGTTTTTATACGGTTGCGGGTTACGGGTTAGCGAGATGACGAATTTGAAGATATCGGATGTAAGGTTCAATGACGGATTTATTTCCGTCATCGGGAAAGGGAATAAGCAACGGCTCGTGCCGGCTGGTGAAGGGGCGCTGCGGCAGCTGCAGACTTATATCCACCAGACACGAAGCCATATCAAAATCCAGAAAGGCCAGGAAGATTATATCTTTTTGAATAACAGGGGAAAGAAGCTCTCCCGGGTGATGGTATTTTATATCATTAAAAACCTGGCTGAAAAGGCGGGGATCAGGAAGACTATCAGCCCGCATACGTTCCGCCATTCATTTGCCACCCATCTCATCGAGGGCGGTGCCGACCTGAGAGCTGTGCAGGAAATGCTCGGCCATGCTTCCATCACCACAACCGAGATTTATACGCATCTTGACAGGGATTACCTGCGGAGCAATATTCTGCAGTTTCATCCGAGAAGCAGGGAGCAATAAGTTTCTGGTTTCTGGTTTCTGGTTTTATGCTTAATGACTCTTATATAACTTCTTTTTTCAAGCAGCTTCAAGTTGAGCGATTCTCTTCTTTAGTTGATTGATTTTCTTTTCTTTATATTTTTGTTGATAATCATCCAAGGCCTTGGGGTTAAAAGCTTC
>JALNZD010000017.1 GCA_023229505.1 Bacteroidales bacterium
CATGTTTTTGAATTTTAATTGGTTAATAATCTAGAATTTCAAGTATTCTGATATTTTCAATTCCATGATAGTCACGTGGGATGTATTTTGTCATTATTCAATGATTTTAGAATAATTGAATGTAAATTTAAGGAGGCCAGTATCTTAAAACTGCCCGATTGAACCAACGGTAAGGTTTATTGTATGAAAGGCGGCTGAGGGATGGTCAGCGGTCGGCGGTCAGCGGTCTGCGGTCAACGGTCAGCGGTCAGCAATCAGCAGTTAACCTACTGTCAACTGTCAACTGTCAACTGAATCTTCGCCATAGCTGACCGGCAAGACAATCACCACACGGGTACCGGGATTGGGGCTGCCAGGTGAAAGGTCTGATATTTCAAGGGAGGTTTCAACTTTGAACTTTTTTCCCAGGATTATAATCCGCTTGCGCGTCATCTCCATGCTCAGGTGTAAATGGGTTTGATTATTTGTATTGTAAACCTTCGATTGTTTAATGCCAATGCCATTATCTTCCACGGTGATTTTTATCGTTTTCTCTGAAGCCATGGCAAACGAAATGCCGATCAAACCGTCTTTTTCCAATGATGAGACGCCATGAAGTATAGCATTCTCAACAAAGGGCTGGATGATCATGGATGGGATCTTAACGGCATCTTCTTCTACGCTTTCATCCAAATGGAACTGGTATTCAAATTTATTCTCCATCCTCAGGCGTTCCAGGTCCAGGTAATTCTTCAGACGGTCAATTTCCTCATCCAGACTGATCATCGCAGAATGGATCCCGCTGATATTCTGCCTGATCAGGCGGGCAAACTGCGACAGGTACAAGCCTGCCTCACCGGGTTTATTTTTAAGAAGATAGTTTTGAATCGACCCCAGTGAATTGAAAATAAAATGCGGATTCATCATCGATTGCAGGGCCTTCTGTTCCAGCACGATCAGCTGGTGGTCTGTTTCCCTGCGTTTTATCTTGTTATTTGCTATCCGGATGATGACCAGGACTATTGAGGCCATGATCAGTAAAATCACGATGGTTATAAACGCAGGATGTTGCCAGAATTCGGGTTTGATTATGATATCAAAAGCGAGAACATCGCTCCATGCAGTGTTAGGTTTGCCTACTTTTAGTTTGAAAACATATTTTCCAAAAGGCAACTCCTGGTAAGCGACGATATTACCTGTCCCGGACGACCATTCTTTATCGGCGCCCTCAAGCAGATACGAATATATGACTGGTGTCGATGAATAACTGATACTGCTGAACATGAATTTCAAACTTTTCCTGCCTTTCAGGTTAAGCTTGTTTTCAGTAAAATCAAACTGAATATCATTGACCAAAACGGATTGGATATAAGGGAGGGGTCTTTGAGGAACGATGTCATTTACCACTTCTTCAGGAATGACAGTCAGTCCATCATCGGAAGCAATATAGAGTGAATCATTACATAATAGTATCTTACGAATATTTTTAAAATTAATATCGATTAATTGCAGGTTAACAGGTTTATTCTCAATAACATTAAGCGGATTATCACAAATGTAGATATTACTGGAATTCGCCATGTACAAAGCCGGCTCATGATATGAAATGTTGCTTATGTTAAGACTGGCCGGGGTTGCAAACGCGGTGGTTAAATCATAGAATTCATGATCTTGAAATAAGTAGAGGCTATCGTTTTCGATATTAAATAATTCTGTTTGACTGTTAAGATTTAAATGCTGAGTAATGATCCTGTTATCGAAGCGTGACAATTCTGAGGCGTACAGGAAGGTGTCGTTTACCTGGATATAATTCTTTTTAGCATTGGCAATCAGTTCATCTTTACTGTTATAATAAGTGTTAGTAATCCTGGATCCGACATTATAATCCTTCTGCCAAACACCTGACTGATACTGACCGAAAAGTGTGTCAGGATCTATAAGATCGAAATTGAAATAGTTAAAGCAGTTGATCTTATCTTCCTTTTCATTCACAGTGATCCCGCTCATATATAATATTGATGTATCAGCAGAACTGAAATTCACCTTTTTCTTAACAGGGTCAGGTTTAATATTATGAAGACTATAATAGTATGAGTACTTTTCACCGATAATTAACTTATTGGTTTTCAGATGATAAATTGAATTAAATGAAGTGTTTGGCTCTTGAAAACCCAGGGTATACAAGCTGTCAGCCATCAAAAAATAAATCGTTCTGCCATTCGACAGCCACATCCCGTTCCATAGGCCCTGTGCCATCTCCTTGATGCCTTTATTCTGAAAGAGCTTGTTTTCAAAGTGACGATGGGTATTAAGATATGGGCTGATTTTATAGACGCCTTCTTCAGACGAGCTGACCCAGATGTTGCCCTCATGGTCCTGGATAAGTCCGTTGACCTGCCTTATATCAAGATGCTGTATTATTTTGCTTGATTTTATCTGTGGAACATTAGGCTCAGATTTAGGTTGCACAATTGAATCTTCTTTAAAACAATACAAGCCGTCATCGAATGTCCCTACCCAGTAATATCCATTGTTATCAACCAGGAGCGCATTTTGCCTGCTCATGGTATACCATAAATAGACAGAAGAAGGCAGGCGGATTAACTCATCAGAGTAATCATCTTTAAACTTCTTGATGTACTGGGTAAAAGCGAGGATATAAAAATATTCACCGCGGCTGCAAGATGCGCGCATGTATGACCGGTAATTATAATGGAGCAGGAGAGGGTCCTTGAACAATTCTTTCACCTGAAACAAACCCCACCTGGACCAGAAGAGGTATTCACCGGATGCCTTTTTTCTGATTTTATAAAGATTTGCCAGGATAAAATCCGGAAAAGAACTGGTATAATTTTTTGGATATGGCCCGATTGCTTTATTCCCTTCCTTATTAACAAGATTTTCAATTAGATACTCGCTTAATTTTTCAATATTTTTCACATGATTATTTGAATCCAATATATATACCTCGTACATCGGGTTATGGAAATAAATCGTCTTATCATCATCCTGAAAAAAATCGTGAAACGTCTCACTTGGTCTTAATGAATCAAGGAATGCTGCATTAGATGTGTTGTATATTTTATTATGATAATAAAAATTCAACGAACCTTCATAATTGATGATCCAGACCCTCCCAAACGAGTCTTCTTTGATTTTCGTGATCTTATTGGAATTCAGCCCGTCTTTTTTAGTAAATGTGGTAAAAGTCGATCCGTCATACATCACTGCTCCGGCATCTGTAGCAAACCAGATGAATTTTTGACTGTCCTGGAATATATTATTAATGCTATTGCAGGGTAGTCCGTCGAAGGTTGTATAATGATGGATATAAGGGTTCTGGGCCGGTGAATGCATCCCGGCTAAAAGTAAAATTGTAGTAAAAACAAACAGTTCTTTTCTCACGTCAGTTTATTGATTTCGAAAAGTGACTTACTGCTTCCCTGAATTCATTCAGCTTCCTCCTGGATATGCTCAGCCTGGTGCCATCCGTAAGCTCTGCAAAATTGCCTTCATAACTTGAGTACCCCTTCAGGTAATTCATGTTGATGATGGTTGATTTGTGAATCCTGAAAAAAAACGGATTTACCAGCAGTTTCTCGAACTCTCCCAGTGCCCGCGTGGCAACAATCTTATCCAGCCCCGACAAATGCAGGATCGTATAGTTGCTGTCGGCCTGCAGGTACATCAGGTCGGCAACCTTCACCATCCTGAACCCGAACTGCTCGGCAATAGTGATTTTCTCTATATGCTTATTTTCCGAATGAACCTGGTCATGCAGGTTGTCCAGTGATTCATGGTAAATGGTCCGGACTTCGGCTTTATTTTTCCTCAGCTCAAGGTATTGAACAGCCTTTGATACTGCTTCCCGAAGCTCCAGCGGGTTGACGGGCTTCAGCAAATAATCGATAGCGCTGGCTTTTAATGCGCGTAAAGCATATTCTTCGTAAGCCGTCACAAAAATGATCCCGTAATTCTCTTTCGGGATAGTGCGAAGAAAGGCAAAGCCATCTTCTTTAGGCATCGAAATGTCAAGAAAAATAAAATCAACCTCTTCTGTTTTTAAAAGCTCGCGCCCTTCACTTGCCGAGGCAGCGGATCCGCACAAATGGATCTCCGGACAATTTTTAGCCAGCATAATCCCCAGCGCCTCGCGGATGTTCCTTTCGTCATCAATGATGATCGCCCTGTATTCTTTCATGAAAACAAAGTTACCATCGTAAAGGTAATAATTCTGCAAGAATGCGTGAAATGCTGCCTTTATCTATTAAAAGGTATTTTTACCCGGATTAACGGGGGAAATTGTATTGCTGAAATAATTATTCCAGCCAATGATTGTATTTTTATTCGTAACTTAACCTGATATTTTAAAATCGTTAAAATTTTTAAAAGAAAATGGGTAAAAGCATTGATAATCTGTACTTTGACGCTTCCATTCAGGATAACCTGGCGGTGATTTCCTTTAAATCAGAGGCTTTTGAACTCATCTCGAGCCTGAACGACAGCCAGGTTATGATGGATTTTATCCGGGATGCCGACTATGAACCGTCTGTGAAAGGCCTGTTATTGCTTAACGAGCCCGGTTGCCTCGGCGAGCTGGCTTATGACCAGTTCATCAGGAGCATCCTGAAAGAGGATGATACGCTCGAAAGCAAGGATTACCCGGTTTTTTTGCAAAAAAATGTCAGGTTCCGGCAAATCAATATCCTGAATAAGTTTATCCGGTTCCTGTCCGGTTATCATAAGCTCGTTATTGTCGGTCTGGGATGTACGATGGTCACCCCATTCATGGGTGTAGCGCTCGTGGCCGATATGAGGCTGGCCAGCCCTTACGGGGTATTTTCCCTCGCGCACCGGAAATATGGCCTTCACCCAAGTGGTGCGATCCCATTCTTCCTGACCCATTACCTGGGACATTCCAAAGCAATCGAGATACAGCTTTCCGACCGGATCAGCGCTGAAGAGGCTTTCAGGCTGGGCCTGGTAAACCAGATCCTCCCTGCTGATGATTTTACCCAAAACTGTATCCGCTATATTCAGCCTTACCTCGATAATTACCGGTCAACCCTCAGCATGACCAAAAGGCTGAATAATTTCAAGCATCGCTGGCTGCAGGAATACCTGGATCATGAAAGCAGCCTGATGAACCTTTAAAAATTAATGTTGAATGTTGAATGTTGAATGTTGAATTAATAATAAAAATCAATTTGTGAAAAAAAATCCCGAAGTCAGGCTCCTGATAAAGATCCTGGCGATAATCGGATTCGTGATCCTGATCCTTCTGCTGGCCGGTTATGTTTTTATCAGGGTCAGGGCGCCGCAACTCCTCGAATTCAGCAAAGGGACTGCAGAATTGCGGATAACCGTCAAACTTGACAGTCTCGACGGGGCCAGGTTTATCACCGGCATGAACGGGTGTGAGAATCTTTTTTTGGAAGATAGTTCAGAGGGTGTTTATGTCTCATGCCTCGATGGCAATATCCATCACCTTGACACTGACTTGTCAGGAAAACTTGTCGTCCAAAAATCCTTCAAAGCAGGTAATGCTGTAACAGGATTGGCATTCGATAAGCAGGGTAACCTGGTTGCTGCCATTTGCAATAATTCCCTGAAAGAATGGCAGACCAAAGGGGGAAGTTTATACCGGGTTTCCCGGGACCTGGTTACAATGGAAAAGATATCCGGAGATTTTCCTTCCATGAACGGAATTTGTATTGACAGTGCCGGTAACCTGTATTTTACCAGCAGTAATTTCAATATTTTCCGGCCGGAAGGAACAATTTACCGCATGTTATATAAGGGTGACGGCTTGTTTCAGTCCCCGGAGCCTCTTATTCTGGATGTCGGGCTTGCTAATGGACTTTATTATGACTATTTCCAGGATAAGATATTCTTCAGCAATACCATGGGAGGGGTATATGAATTCACGCCGCAGGAAAACGTTCTGAAAGAAGTTTATCTTAAATTGAGGTTCATGGAGGCCTGTGATGACCTTTGCACGGACATCAGCGGTAATGTCTGGATGACCGATCCCGGGTATAGCACCATTAAAATGTTTAACCCCGGGACCAACCGCCTGGTCAGGTTTATAATAGAAGGGACCGGGCAGACTTCTTCCTGCCGGATCAGGTCGGAAGATGGCCGTGAGATGCTGTATATCACTGAACTTAAAGAAACCCACCAACCGATGTCAGGCAATTTTGACGGCAGGGGAGTGCTGGTGGTGCCGGCTCAGTCGCTGCTGAAACTCCTGGAACCGTTATTGATTAAATAAAATACAACGATCATGAAAATTACAGCTTTCATATTTTTCTTCGGAATTTTCTTATATCCGGCCTATACGCAGAATATTACCGCCTCGAAACCTGCCAGGCTCCAGGTTTATGCTTCTAAACAGGATGGAACACAGGTCATGATGACCAGCGAATACCTTTCTGTCGGTTATGATCAGTTGAAAATGACGGGACAATTGATGCTAAACACCCTGGTGACCGATGATGAGACCCTGAGAAATCTTTTAGATTCAACCCTTTTTGATAAAATCACGTTTTCGGGGATGATCCCTGAAGGACAATTTGCCTTTCAAAGTACGCTGAACACCAGGTTCAGTACCGAAACAGACCTGTTTTACGGCGATCAGCAAAGCAGGGTTCTGATCGATTTTGATGTCAGCAACCGGAATACATCACTGGCCAATACTTTTGATATAAACTGCACGGGAAGCATTTCACTGTTGAACGACCTGGGCATTACCCGTGACCTGGGACTGGATGATAAAGTGAGCTTCCAGTTTTTCCAGAATGTACAAACCAAGAATTATTGAACCGGATTGTTCCATTTTTGCCACCAAGGCACTAAAACACAAAAACGCACTAATGATATTGGTTTAATCATCATCTTTTAGTGATATTTAGTGAATTGGTGTTTTAGTGGCATTTTTATGTTTTTCAGATTGGATTAACAAATTGATAATAAGTACTTTAAAAAATAAAATCAAAAAAAATTAAAAAAAAGTTGAAATTGACCGGGTATATTTTTAAAAAAAGCCGATAAACATAATAGAATGGTACATTACACCCAATATGGAATCATCGAAGGCTTACGGCGCCGGGATAAAGATGTGTTGAAATATGTGTACAAGCAGTATTTTCCGATGGTGAGGTATTTCATTATCCGGAACCAGGGATCGGAAGAAGATGCGGAGGATATATTCCAGGAAGCCGTTGTTGCAGTCTATGAGAGGGTAAGGAAAAAAAGCCTTACCCTGGACTGTGCTTTTAAAACCTATTTTTATTCTGTTGTCCGCCACATGTGGCTTCAGTATCTTGACAGGAATAAGATCCACTATGAGTTCAGCGAAATGGATGAATTCCTGATGCTGGAGGATAAAGAGCTTTATGAGGATTTTCAGGCCAAGAAGGTGATTTTTCAGCGGCACTTTCTTGATCTGACTGAATTATGCCGGAAAGTCCTTTTGATGTTTGTCGAAAGGACCCCATTCGAAGAAATAGCTGCAACCCTCGGTTACAAAGGGCGGCAATATGCTATCAAGCGAAAATACGAATGCATGAAATCATTAATCAACCGGGTCATCCATGATCCCGAATATAAAAGATTATCCCAATGAACACAAAGTACATCAAGCAATTTGAGAAGTATTACAATGGTGAAATGGATCCTGAAGAAAAGGGATCATTTGAAGAGTCATTATCACAAAATCCGGAATTGAATGCGGACTATCAAGAGTATTTAAGCATCTATGAAGCCATCGGGGACCAGGAAACACTTGATCTTCGCGTTAAACTTAAAGAATTAAGGAACGAATGGAACAGAAACAGTAATGGGGCGGACTTTATCATGAACAGCAGGAACTGGCTCTGGCTGGCTGCTTTAATTACCGTCATCATTAGTTTTACGGTCATCGTTTCTTTATTGATAACAAAGGCAGATTGGAAGGACCAGACTGCATCCGAAATAAAATCAGTTGAAATTAATGACTTTAGCGCCTTAAACAGGGAACTGATCAAATTTAAGCAGAGGAAGACGAATTTCATGCTGGAGTCACCGAAAAATTCTGTTTTTCATAACAGGAAAGATCCTATTCTTTTCCAATGGACCGTCGATTCCACGAACCTGTTAATTCTTGATCTGATCGATTGGGAGGGGAAGATCGTTTTCTCTTCCGGAACGGCTGTTGTCAGTCCATATCTGGTGAAAAAGAAACTTCCGGAAGGTATTTTAGTTTACCGGTTCAGGTCCGAAACGGAATCATACTATTTAGGTTTTCTGTTACTGAAATAATAGAAAACCAAATCCCTCCTTTTAATTGAGCTTAGAGTTTCTCAAATAGTTATATTTTAATATTTAAAGCGTCTGAACGGTTTAAATAAATACACTCCGTTGCAGATAGTCATGCCCTTTATTTTGGGTATCATTTGTATGCTGTCAATCCGTCCGGAATTATCTGTCACTATACTCCTGTGGGTTTCGCTCGCATGTTTTCTTTGCCTTGTAATTTCTTACCAATTATTAAGGGAAAATTTCAGGTTACGTTGGGTTGCCGGGTTATTTTCCAATATATCACTCTTTGTTCTTGGGACCTGCCTGGTTTCCATCTCAGACCTCAAAAACCAGCCACCAAAGGAGGAAACTGCTGAACCTTTTTTTGAGGACGTTTTTCTCTGCAGGATTGATGAAAGCCCTGTTCAGAAATCAAGAACCAGCTTAGGAAATGCAGTGTTGATCGCAAAAATGGACAGCCTCAGGCATTGGTCTCCGATGAAGAGAAAAGCCCTGGTTTATTTTAAAGATGATTCACTCTGTAAATCATTGGCGTATGGAGATTTGATCCTGATATCGGGTGCCCTCCAAACAATAGCCGGGCCTCCGAACCCATATATGTTCAATTACAGGCAGTACCTTCATAACCGCCAGATCATATACCAGGTCTTCCTGAAACCAGGCCGGTGGCATCTTGTGGGCAAAGCAGTATCCAATCCGGTCAGGCGATGGGCTGAAAAATGCCGGGAAGAATTCCTGGAAACTTTCAGAAAATTTAAGGTCGAAGGGCAGGACTTTGCCCTGGTCTCTGCGTTATTGCTGGGCAGCAAGGACTTCCTGGAGAAAGACATCATTCAGGAATTCAGCCATGCCGGGGTGATACATGTGCTAAGTGTCTCCGGCCTGCATGTGGGTATCATGTATGTCGTCGCTGACAAAATGCTGTTTTTCCTGAAAAGAGGCCGGAAAAGCAGGAAGCTGCATCATATTCTCATCCAGGTCTGTATTTGGGCCTATGCTTTTATCACCGGCCTTCCATCTTCAGTAGTGAGAGCTGCTTTGATGTTCAGCCTGATTGCTGCCGGCAAGATGTTTAAAAGGAGTTCAGAGAGCTATAATATCCTCGCCGTTGCCGCATTTTTCCAGCTTTGGATTAATCCATACGAAATTACCCAGGTCGGGTTCCAACTTTCATACCTGGCTGTTCTCGGGATCTTTGCATTTTATAAACCGCTCAATGAGTTGATAAACCCTTTCAATAAACTATTTTCGTGGATTTGGTCAATCCTGGCTGTATCCATGGCGGCCCAGCTTGCTACTTTTCCGCTAGCCTGCCATTATTTCAACATGTTCCCTGTTTATTTCCTTATAACGAACCTCATCGTGGTTCCCCTGGCTGCAGTTGTTACTTACTTCGCTGTGTCTTTATTAGTGGTTGGTGCGGCAGGTCTGACCTTCGAATGGCTGGCCTGGCCGTTGAAATGGAGCCTTCGTTTCATGAGCGGATCGGTAGAACTTATACAATCATGGCCGGCTGCTGTCATTGAACCGGTCATCCTTTCCCCTGCACAGGTCATGTTAATATACGCAACTATTTTGGGCCTTTTTATATTCGGCGTGCTGGCATATCGCAGGGGTGCATTTATCATCTTAGGGTCTCTTCTATTATTCTCCATGCTATCTGGTAAATATCTTTATAAAAAGTTAAAAACCTCTGAAATCGCTGTTTACCAAGTCTCCGGGCATACTGCTATTGACCTGATTTATCAACGACAGACTTTTTTTATTTGCGACAGCCTTCTGTCAGCTGATACGGGCAAAATAGAATTTCAGATAAAACCCAACAGGATGAACCAGGGAATCAGGGATATTCAGGCTATTAAGGCCGAAAAGCAAAATCCCATGATGTTTCATGAAACATGGATAGATTACCCTTTTATATATTTTAGAGGAAAACGTATCGTGATGATCGACGATAACTGGAAAACTGGTCTGCCGTCGGAACTCATACCATGCGACCTGGCCATCTTTTCCGGGAATCCGCGGATCAGTCCCGAGGAGCTAAAAACGCAAATCGGCATTAAGAAGGTAATCATCGATAGTTCGGTCCCGTTTTACCGGGCTGACCAGCTAATGCAAATCTTTCAAAAAGAAGGTATTCCATGCCATTCCGTGAGGCATGCAGGTGCATTTGTTATGAGATGGTAAAATGTTTTACCTGGAAATGACCAGTTTCCGGCTTATTTTCCGACTGTTATTTTCCAGGGTTCCATAATAAACACCGCTCTGCAAATGAGATACATCCAGGGCAATTTGATGCGTCCCTGCATCCATCCATTTTTCAGTTATTGATTTAACCGACCTGCCATTCGCATCAACCAGCTGAAGTTTTGTTAGCCCGGCGTTCTCAAGGGAAAATTCGACCGTTGTGATACTATTGACCGGGTTCGGATGGAAAAGCAGATCTGTCTTTCCGGGTATGATAATACCGTCATTGATACCTACACCATTTACCATGACCTCCAGGTCATCGATAAACATGCCTTCTTCTTCTATATAACTATCACTTTTAAACCGGAATCGGATAATTACATTGGTTTCATTGATGTAATTGTCCAGGGGGTAGGTTTTCAGTTCCCAGGTATTCAGGTTGCCTGTATAGCTTGCCAATTGGTCCCAGTCTGTTCCATTGGTTGAAACTTCTAAGAACATATAATCATAATCGCTTTCTATCTGGTAACGGGTCCAGTAAGAAACCTGGGCAGAAGTAGCCCCCGTAAAATTCAGTGCCCTGAGGGTGCAGGGCGAGTCCATATCTGCCTGGTAATCACCGGCGGGGCTTTCAGTTAAAGCATTGCTTGATGAATGAAAAATCCCGCTTTGTAATCCCCATGAGTATGCCATGATCCAATAGGGGGCGCCAGTCTCAAAGTCATCGAAGAAAGGCAGGGAGATAGGAGGCATGGGGATGACCGTAACCAGGTTTGAGGGACCGGATTCTTCGCCGGAATTTAGGAAAACAGCAGTAACATAATAGGAGTAGGGTGTGCCGTTTTCTACTTCAGTATCGATATAAGCTGCTTCCACGGAGGTTGCATAAGGTGCCGGGTCGGCATTACGGAAAATATTGTAATGATCCACGCTGTCAACAGCATCCCATTCAAGGCTGACTTCCGAATCACCGGACATTGCAACCAGGTTAGTGGGGGCCTGGAGCTCATCGGCCATTGAGGCAACGCTGGCGATAGTGGCCTGGACGAATGTATCGTGCTGTTCAAAGTTATTCACACTTGGCCCGATGGTATCGCCGGAGGTGTGGATATAAGGGCTGTAATTCTGGGAGTCTTCAAAGGGGAAAATACCCTGGTAGCCGGCATTGTTGAAGGAAGTATGGTCGCTGTCGCCACCGGAAAGCGCACCGTTGAAAATCTGAAAGTCAGGCAGGTATATGGCACAGACATCTTTGTAGAATTGTTTCAGCTCATTTGCTGATACCGGGCCAATGATATCGGTATGAATCACATCACCCGGTTGCAGGTAACCAGCCATATCGATATTAAAATAGCCGAGGATATTC
Organism: Bacteroidales bacterium; assembly: GCA_023229505.1. Classification (NCBI taxonomy): domain Bacteria; kingdom Pseudomonadati; phylum Bacteroidota; class Bacteroidia; order Bacteroidales; species Bacteroidales bacterium. The sequence goes on from JALNZD010000017.1 coordinate 11,837, forward strand.
ATGCCATTGCCCGCAGCTTCAGAGGCCCATGCTTCACTTCCGTAAAGGCCGTACTCTTCACCGCTCCAGGTTGCGAAGATAATGGACCGGTCGAACTGGTATTGGCTAAGGATACGGGCGGCTTCAAGAATTCCGGCAGTTCCGGTTGCATTGTCATCGGCGCCAGGCTCAGCGCTTCCGCCGGCATAAGAATCGTAATGCGCGCCCAGGACGACATATTCGTCAGGATATTTGGTGCCGGTAAGGGTGGCAATGACATTATCGCTGGCCGGACCGCCGGGCATTGAAAAGTCATGAAGTTCAGCATCGAGTCCGTAAGACTGAAATTTACTGAGTATCCAATTCTGGGCAAGTATACCGCCGGCTTTATAGGCATTTCGTGTCCCGTAATCCTGCAAGTGCTGAACGAACTGTTCCAGCGTGTCTGCATCCACCTGTGCGATCATAGTGAAAATGTCGTCCCTGGCATCCAGGCTGCCAGGTTTATAGTTGATTGTATTGGCGGGGAACCTGGCCGGGGCATTGGTAATTCGGATCATTCCCCCGTGAACGGCAGGATATAATTGCGCTGCGTTTTGCTCATCTGCGGAAACGATGAGGAAATCAATTCCCTGGTGGAGGATTTTTGCAGTTTGAGTTACTGTCAGAATATAATTGCCTTTTTCCTGAGGGTCAAAATAGAGGATGAAATAATAAATACCTGCATCGGTCCAGGCTTTTTCGTCAAGAACGATACAACCTGCAGGTAATTGGGCATCCGTGCTCCCAATGACAATGTCATCATTGTAAAAATGGATCGTGAGGTCTTTCCGGCTGAAAGCATCTTTGGTTTGTTCGAGTGAGCCGGTTGGGATCAGAACCAGTTGGGAAGCAATCGTGAACAGGCTGAACATCAGGCTGATCGTGAGTAGAGTAAATTTTTTCATGGTAGTGCTTTTAATGACTGGCAAAGGTAGGGAAAAAGAGAGTAGATGCCAGTATGTAATTGAAGATGGACGATTTTTTCCTTTCTGACCTCAATACAGCCCTTGTAACGGGCGAAACCAAAGATAATTTTGAAAGCATTAGGAAATATGATTTAAATCGTTTAATTTTAATGACTGAAAATAGCCGGGTTAGATGACATTCACCGATGGAAAGTTTCAGATTTGGTTTGCCAGGCGTTATGGTTTAAATAAATAAATTAAAAATTAGAAATTATGTCACTAATTACTGTTTTAATCGTTTTGATTATTGTCGGCGTTGTCTTATGGCTTATCAATGCCTACATTCCAATGGATCACAAAATAAAAACAATACTCAACATTGTTGTTGTTATTGTTGTAATCTTATGGCTCCTGCGCGCATTTGGAGTTTACGAATCTTTAAATCTGCGTTTGTAACGAGAATAGAGATATTACATCAGGCCCGGCTGGAACTTACAATCCATACCGAGTACTCGGGACAGAAATTTTTTTAGAAGAATAGCCGGTTTTGGCATTATTATGTTGTAATATCCTTTTTTCAAGGTTTTTGGTATAACCAATATAATAAGACCTATCAAGCAGACTTTATATGATATAAACCCGGAAAGGCATAATTAATAAAAAAAACCTCTGAAAAATCACTTCTTCAAAGGTGGGTTTTTTTTAGCGGACTGGACGGGACTCGAACCCGCGACCTCCTGCGTGACAGGCAGGCATTCTAACCAGCTGAACTACCAGTCCGTATTATAAGAACAATTAAGGGTGCAAAAGTAAAACATTTTCTGACATACCCAACCCGCAGGCTCATTTTTTATGTATAAGCCTTTGTATTCTTATTGTAATCCTTAGTGCCATTTGTGATTAATTGAAAATATCTAATTTTGGCAAAAATACCTGCAATGCCTGATAAAACTCCAATCAAAAAGGTGAATAAAAAAACAGCACGGAAGAAAATCAATTTGGTCCGGTTGCTCCTCATTTTCTTTGCAGTTATAATTGCATTGTCATTCCTTTTATTCAGCATTTTTACACCAAAAAGGAACAAACCAACTGCCAGTCAATCTTTCTTCAATTCAAAATCAGCTCCTTCATTCAGAAAAGATGGCAGCCTCTCTATTTTTCTGACTAAAAACCCTTCCCCAATTATACTTGATATTGAAATTGCTGATAATGATCAAGAACGGATGCGTGGACTGATGGATAGGCAAAATCTTCCCGACAATGCAGGTATGCTATTTGTCTTTTCTAATGATGAGCCAAGATCATTCTGGATGAAAAATACTTTTATATCCCTTGACATCATTTATATCAATTCCCGAAAAGAAATTGTCAGCATCCAAAAATATACACAGCCTAAATCAACTTATTCTATTCCTTCTGAAAAACCAGCTAGATATGTTCTGGAAGTCAATGCCGGGTTCACAGATAAATATGGAATAAAGCCGGGTGATAAAATCGATTACTTTTATTGAATTAATGCGGGTTAGAATGCCTGTCCCGAGTACCCGGAAAAATACTCGCCGATTTAATTGGACTTAAAACGCAAGGACAGGTGGGTGAAGGCATTGAAGCAGCAGAACAAGCATTACATAACGAATTAGACTTGAATATTGACAAGACAGGTTCGACCTACTCAATTGATAGACATATTAAGATTGAAAAAATAAAAAACACTTTATATCGAGCAGACAGAGCTGCAGTTCAATAGTGAAAGTAAAATAGCCAACCTATCGCCAATGCTAACAGCAAAGGAAATAAAATCAACAGCACAAGGTCTTGGTGCCGATCAATGCGGCATTGCCAATGCTGAGAGGTTTGATGGTGCGCCCGGCGGATTCCATCCCCGTGATATTTACGACAGGTGTAAATCCGTCGTGGTCTTTTTGAAACGGATGCCCACCGACGTCATCAATGCTGAAAATCCAGTGGTCTATACCCATACCGCCCACATTCTTTACAATATGCTTGACAAGATCGGAATGAACCTTTGCTTTGCCTTGGAGAAACAGGGCATCCGCGCCGTTCCCGTTCCAACGGATGTTCCATATCTTCACTGGGATGCTGAAAACAAGCACGGGATGGGCATCATTTCGCTCCGCCATAGCGCATACAACGCTGGGCTGGGGATTCTGGGCAGGAACACCCTTCTGATAAACAGGGAGTTGGGTAATCTTGTTTACATTGGGGCTGTTCTGATCGATGCTGCTGCTGAGCCCGACCCCATCGTGGATGATTTCGAATGCCCACCAAATTGCAGGCTATGCCTTGAAGCCTGCCCTGTGCAGGCGTTGGACGGTGTTACTGTAAGTCAGAAACGGTGCAGGGAGCATTCAACGTTTGAGCACCCAAGGGGCTGGGATATCTATACCTGCTCAAAATGCAGGCAGGTATGTTTATATAGTACTGATACGTTAATTTGAACGTTATAAATAAACTGCTATGAAAAAGATTATCGCTTACATCTGTTTCGCAATCATTGTAAATTCAATGGCTGCCCAAGAATCAAAGACCATCATCTTGAACCCGCCCGACACGACAAGGGGGTTGCCAGTTATGAAGGCTTTATCATTGCGGGCATCAAGTAGTGAATTTGATACCACCAGTTTGAGTCTTCAGGATATGTCCGACCTGTTATGGGCTGCAAACGGTATCAACCGACCTGAGATTGGAAAGCGTACAGCCCCGTCAGCGATGAATGCCCAAGATATTGATGTTTATGCCGTTATGAAATCTGGCGTTTATCTCTACAACGCAAATAAACATTGCCTTGATTTCAACATCGATGGGGATCATAGGGCTTTGGTGGCGGGAAAACAGGAGAATTTCGCACAAGCCCCGTTTATTTGTCTTTTAGTATCCGATATTTCAAGGTTCTCCCGTGGGGAAGACTCATTAAAATTGGTTTGGGCGGCAGAAGATGCTGGCATTGTATCTCAAAATATTTCAATTTTCTGCGCATCAGTCGGCTTTGCCACCAGACCACGGGCGACTATGGATCAGGAAAAACTACGGGAAATTCTTAAACTAAAAGATTCGCAATATTTGATGCTAAATAACCCCGTATCATATAAAAGAGATTAGCATAGCGACATTTACGACAGCCATAGGGAAGTTAATATCTTGGCTCCATCCTTCATCAAAACCCCTCTTAAAACGCATTAAAATGGGGCTAATTTGGCTCTTTACGGTCATATTTCCCCGCTGATATTAATATCACGGCATCATTTGGGCGAAAGGGGCGGCTTGCATTCTTATTTACCGTTTACGCGAATTAGCCCACACATTCATATTCCAGCGTTTAAACCTTGTAAAAAGTTTATGAATGATTGTTTCCAGAATGGGTTGGGAACCTACTCTCCCTTAACAATTTGTACTTTAATCTTGTTTCGTCTGCCTTGCTTTCATCCAATATATAAACAATCGTTTTGCCATCGTCAAGGATTACAGGAAATTTCCCCAGTGTTGACCCCATTAATAGTTTTGCATCGGGGATTTTCGATCGATTAAGTGCCAGATTCATCCTGTTTTCCCACTTGTCATTTTTCATCGTATGGATGTTTTATTAAAGAACATAAAATCAATTGTTTAATGTAAAAGGTACAAGGTACGGCTAATTTTAATCATTACTATGTTCATTGAAGTATTATTAATGAACGATGATGGGTTATTGCTTTCTTTATGCCAGTCAATGAGCCGTCAGACAGGCTTGACGGCCACATTGGGCACTACCGTCATCACCTATAGAATATCACCAGCCCCAGAACATTCTTGCGGCATTTCTTGCCGTAGAACTTATTTCGCATTTAACGGGCTATGGGGTTTTAATGGAACCCAGACCTTTTTACGAATTTTCAACTACATACCGCACAATATCATTTCATAAATAGTACTATATGCGGAGAAATAAGAATAGATTCTAAAAATTTGGGGGAAAGTCAATTACTTGGCTTTATTGGGTTTCAATGGCGAATGGACGTCTTTTATATTTTTTTTAACATCAGATGCTTTTTCTGGTTTCCATATCGAACGGACGTCTTTTATAATTTTTTTAACACCAGTAATGATTTTACTTGTTTTCTTTTCCATAATTAATAGATTTAAGTTAATAGGTCAAAAAGGAATTTTTTCTTCTTCAATCATTGTATTACAAATATAGTACAATTCAAAATAAAATATGTCTTTACCCAGAATATTATTCAGAGTTTGTTAATATATGTATAAACATATAAAAAGTCACCATCACAAAAATAAATATTACATCACACGAACAATGGCGGGGTGATGGCGGAACAACTTCTATGATATATTATTGAATTCCCGTTTTTTTGGTTGTAACTTTACATACGATCAAGACAAACCAAAAAATGCCACGCCTTACAAAAAACATACTCCGTTAATGATACAATTCTTTGCACACTTGCAGGGATAGAACATATCCAGTATTGGGCGATCACCGAAAACGATGATGATCTGATCCTTGAAACACAAGATTTGTGTGGCGCTACTGACATTTATAAAATTGAGTACGACAATTATCATTATGTTCTCTCAACAGATTATTTTTTCAGAACTTCCCGTTCGAACGTCATAGTAGCCGACATTAAATTGGTAAGTCCAAATACCACAATAACGCTTATAGGTTTTCAGTACAATGTTATCGACTCTATTCCCGCTTTGTACTTTAGGCTATTCGAAGGTGATAATCCGTGGGTTTTTTTCTTATACCGTCGCTAAACATTGCCACCAATTTCACAGATTACTAAACTTATTTACAAATATTCCCGTCGATAAAAATTTCACGGCGTTATTCGGCGGGGTAAAAAAGGAACCACCAACTTTTCCAACAAACCTTTGCATCTACCCTGTACCCCCAAATGCGCATCCACAAATGGCTCCCACAATACATTCTGGGGGCAAATTCCGGTAAAGAATCACGGTCAATAGTTCGATTCAAATAAGCAATTTAATTTGGATTTAAAACCTTATCCGGCAGGTATATATTTAATAAAAATGGCAGGAAACGGCCTCACTCCTGTTTCCATGAAATATATCCTGCACAAATAAAGTTTTTCCCCGCTTCCCCGCTTCCCTGTTTCCCTGCAAAATACCCGATATCATCCAGGTTAAAAATATTTAATGTTTGATGTCGGACTGATCGATTTTCCCCTCTAACTTTACGCCCCATATTGGCACAGAAAAAGGATCCGGAATTTACTTTTTTTGGACCATCCCTCAAAATCTAAATATAGTTTTATGCTGCTCAGTGAAGTTGCTATGACCGTTGCAGAAAGTTCCTCTGCAATACCTTCCATTGGCCCGGTAAGGGTTGAATTTATCCTGTTTGCCATCACTCTCATCTGCGTGGCGCTGTTCCATAAAAAAACCATGTATGTGGCGTTGACCGGCCTTGTTGCCGTTCTTATCTTTAAATTCGCTTTCGACCCCCAATTCAACCTGGTCCATCATATCACTGGCATTGCAGCCAGGGAAGGGGAATGGCGGATTTTGCTGAACCTGCTCGGCCTTTTATTCGGGTTTGCTATTCTCGCTAAAATTTTTGAAGAATCGAACGTCCCGAAAATTCTTCCAAAATTCCTGCCGGACGATTGGAAAGGTGGCCTGGTGCTTCTTTTCATGATAATGGTACTATCTTCTTTCCTCGACAATATTGCAGCAGCCATGATCGGAGGCACAATTGCCATGGTTGTTTTCAAAGGGAGGGTGCATATCGGGTACCTGGCGGCTATCGTGGCGGCCAGCAATGCAGGGGGAGCAGGCAGCGTCGTCGGAGACACCACGACGACCCTGATGTGGATCGATGGGGTCGAACCCGTGTGGGTCCTGCATGCATTTGTCGCATCGATCGCGGCTTTCTTCATTTTCGGCATTTTCGGCTCAATACAGCAGCATAAATTTCAACCTATTATCAGTGAAATAAATATCGGTGTCAAAGTTGACTGGTGGAAGATATTTATCGTCGCCATGATCCTCGCTGGAGCGATTATGACCAATTTCCTGCTTGACTTCCCTGCACTTGGCGTGTGGATTGCCATTTTGATTGGTAGCCTGTTCCGGAAAACTCCGTGGGGTGAGCTGAAAAAAGCCTGGATGGGAACAGTCTTCCTGATGTCATTGGTAACCATTGCTTCCCTCATGCCGGTTGAAGAGCTCCCTCCCGCCTCCTGGCAGAGCGCATTTATCCTGGGTTTTGTATCGGCAGTTTTTGATAACATACCTTTAACCAAACTATGCCTGGAACAGGGTGGATATGATTGGGGCATTCTGGCCTATACCGTAGGCTTTGGCGGGTCAATGATCTGGTTCGGATCTTCTGCAGGGGTGGCGCTGTCGAATATGTACCCTGAAGCTAAGAATACCGTAAACTATATAAAAGGTGGATGGCATGTTGCTGTGGCTTACGTGGTTGGCTTTTTAGCTGTGATGGGTATTCTCGGATGGCAGCCCCACACTCCTCATAAAAAAGGAAGAGATGCGGAAATCCCTGCTATGCAATACAATCCTGAAGAAAATTCCCACTCCGCTACCGGAAATCATTAAAAGGTTAGATTTAATTTTGAATTTTGAATTTCTTCATAAAGCCTCTTAAATCATGAGAAGGCTTAATACCAGGTTGCTCGTCTATATTTCGGGTCTGATCCTCCTGATCGAAAGCCTGTTTATGCTTGCCTGTACCCCTGTTTCCCTGATTTATTCCGGAGATGACTTTTGGGCTATTTTGCTGGCAGCATTGATTACCGGCTTCTCCGGCCTGATTCTATTCCTGGTTACAATGAAAACAGTCAGGAAAACCCCCGGAATCAGGGAAGGGTTTCTTGCAGTGAGCCTGACCTGGTTGCTGGCCTCACTGTTTGGCACATTGCCTTTCCTAATCAGCGGGGCGATTCCGAATTTCGCCGATGCCTGGTTTGAAACAGTATCCGGTTTCACTACAACGGGTGCTTCCATCCTTACTGACATTGATGTCGTATCAAAAGGGATACTTTTATGGAGAAGTCTTACCCATTGGATGGGCGGTATGGGAATTATCCTCATGGTGATCGTAATCCTTCCTTCACTGAAAGCCGGAGGTATTTACCTTTTCAGTGCAGAGGCTTCCAAGATAAGCTTTGAGGAGATCCGGCCCAGGGTTATTGATACAGCCAAGCGATTTGGCGTCATTTACATCATTCTTACCATGGCCGAAGTAATCCTGCTTACGATAGGTGGGATGCCTGTATTTGACAGTGTATGCCATTCATTTGCCACTATCGCGACCGGGGGGTTTGGCACGCAGAACGACAGCATAGCCGGCTATTCCAGCTATATACAGTATGTGATCATTGCATTTATGTTTTTGTCGGGGATCAATTTTACACTTCATTTCATGGTTTCTGTTGGTGATTTCAGAAAAGCGCTCAGGAATGAAGAACTGAGGTTTTATACCCAGATTATCCTGGCATTCACCCTGGTCATTTTCATTATTTTATATACACACGGCACTGGTTTGCACAAAGCCTTCCGTGATTCGCTCTTCCAGGTTGTTTCCATTATCACCTGCACGGGTTTTGCAACAGCCGATTACCTGCTATGGCCTGCAACCGGATGGTTTTTAATCTTTCTGGCCATGTTTGTCGGGGCATCTGCCGGATCAACAGGAGGAGGGATAAAAGTGATCCGGCACTTGCTGATGATAAAAAACCTGGCCATGGAAGTAAAGACTTTTCTTCACCCGAGGGTGATCTATGGTGTAAAATACCATGGAAGCATGATTTCAGGCGACCAGCTGCGGTCTGTCATTGCCTTCTATATCTGGTATCTTATTATATTCTTTTTCAGCTCTTTGCTCATGATGGTCATCGGTGTGGATTTCCTGACATCTATCGGAGGAGTGGCAACCAGTATGGGAGGAATTGGCCCGGGATTGGGTACAGTCGGACCAGCCAGTAATTTTTATCATCTGCCTATACTTGCCAAGTTTTTACTTACAATTGACATGATCATTGGCAGGCTGGAAATCTATGCTTTCCTGGTCCTGTTTTCACCGGCTTTCTGGAAAAGATGAAAAAATTAATTTTTTATTAACATTATTATTATAATTAATTTATGATATTTACATTCGTTCCTTTAAAATTTAGATTATGCTAAGAGGACTTTTGCCAAAGGAATACGCCTTCTTTGATTATTTTGATCAGTTGATCAGTACTGATAAACAGATTAGTATCCTGTTTTTATCCATGATGAACAATGAAGGGGGACGGGTTGAATTATCCAAGCAAATAAAAGATTTGGAGCGCAATGCTGACAAACTTTCCAGAAATTGTACGGATTTATTGCATAAAACTTTTATTACCCCAATTGACCGTAATGATATTTTTACTCTTGTCAAACGTCTTGACGATCTTGCAGACCAGATAAATGCTGCAGCATTCAGGATATCGGCATACAATGTGACCGATATCAGGTATGAAGCAGTGGAATTCTCAAAGATTATTCAAAGTTGTATTGAAGAACTTATTGTTGCCATAAGAGAGCTAAGAAAAATAAAAAATAAAAACCAAATACTTGAGTGTTGCAAAAGAGTTCATGACCTTGAAAATCAGGCAGATGAAATTCTTCGAAGTGCTGTTTCGCGGCTTTTTAAAGAAGGAGAAGTTTTACTATTGATTAAATGGAAAGAGATTTTTGAAAGACTTGAAAAAGCAGTGGATAAATGTGAAGACATTGCCGGTACAATTGAAAGTATTTTAATAGAACAGTCGTAATAATCTTATTTCCGATGGATCCATTATTACTCCCTGTTATTGCGATTGTTGCGGTTGCACTTATTTTTGATGTTATAAACGGATTTCATGATGCTGCCAATTCTATTGCAACGATTGTTTCTACCCGGGTATTATCTCCCCGATTAGCTGTTTTTTGGGCAGCATTTTTCAATTTTATAGCAATGTTTGTATTTGCTCCTAAAGTAGCAGATACTATTTCTAAAATTGTTATAATAGATTCAGCCGATTCCGCATTTCTATATGTCGTTTTTGCGGGTTTGCTGGGGGCTATTGTATGGGACCTGGTAACATGGTGGTTTGCAATCCCTACCAGTTCATCTCATGCTTTAATAGGTGGCTTGACAGGCGCCGGTTTAGCTTATAAAGGAGCGGAAATCATTCGATGGGAGAAGATTGTCCAGACGGCTTCGTTTATTCCTTTAGCACCACTCATTGGATTTGTAGGTGCATTTGGATTGATGATCGCTGTATACTGGATTTTCCGAAAGTGGGTACCAAAAAAAGTTGACGGGTTGTTCCGTAAAGGTCAATTTGTTTCAGCTGCCATGTATTCTCTCGGGCATGGAGGCAATGATGCTCAAAAAACGATGGGTGTAATTGTTGCCATATTAGTTGCAGCCGGGATGTTTAATCCTGATCGTCAACTTTCTATCTCGAGCTGGGATACATTATGGATTATTCTTTCTTGTCACCTGGCAATGGCTGTTGGTACAGCCTTAGGTGGGTGGAGAATAGTTAAAACTATGGGAATGAAACTCACAAAACTCAAACCTGTACATGGTTTTTGTGCTGAAACTGCCGGAGCTTTTACCATTTTTTTGGCAACTAAACTTGGCATTCCTATTTCAACCACACATACCATTGCCGGTTCTATTATTGGTGTTGGTTCTACCACAAATCTTGCAGGCATAAAATGGAAAATCGCTTTTCGTATCGTCATAGCTTGGGTACTGACTATTCCTGCTTCAGCATTAGTAGGCGCTTTATGTTTTTGGGCTATAAAACTTATGAGTTCTGAGTTCTGAGTTCCAGGATAGTAGTCATTAAGTAATCGTTAGGTTGTCATTTGTTGTCTTATTGACTGACTACTGCCTACTGCCAACTTCTGTCTACTACTCTTTAGTATTATTAAAAAGACTGGTATATCCTTTCATGATGCCACGGGCGGAACTGGCAATGAAGGTAAGTATCTCATCGCGCTCGGGTGTGGCCGGCACGTCGGCTTCAATAATATTCACGGCCTGGGAGACATTATAATTCTTCAGGTAGATGATACGGTAGATTTCCTGGATCTGGTTAATCTGCTCATTGGTAAACCCTCTTCTGCGGAGACCGATAGAATTGACACCCACATAGGAGAGGGGCTCACGTGCTGCTTTGGTATAAGGTGGAATATCTTTCCTGGCCATACCGCCGCCTGAAATCATGGAATGGGCCCCGATCTTTACAAACTGGTGTACAGCTGCCAATCCGCCAACGATAGCATAATCATCGATTTCTATGTGCCCGGCGAGGGTGGCTGCATTGGCGAGGATCACGTTATTGCCTATTACGCAATCATGTGCTACATGAACATAAGCCATCAACAGGCAGTTCTTTCCGATAACGGTTTTATAACTGGCTTTTGTACCGCGATTTACAGTGACAAATTCCCGGATAGTGGTATTATCACCTATATGAACGGTGGTTTCTTCCCCGTCGAATTTCAGATCCTGCGGGATGGCAGAAATTACTGCTCCCGGGAAGATCCTGCAATTTCTTCCGATCCTGGCCCCTTCCATAATGGTGGCATGATGGCCAATCCAGGTACCTTCTCCGATTTCGGTATTTTTTTCAATGGTAACAAATGGGTCGAGGATCACATTATTGGCTACTTTGGCCTGGGGATGAACATATGCTAACGGTTGGATCATTTCTTTGGATTTGCTATGTTATTGGTTCCTTTTTCCACGATTGAAGCCATTAGTACGGCCTCCATAACAATTTTATTACCAACATAGGCAACGCCTTCCATGTGGCAAATGCCCCTCCTGATTGGCCCGGCAAGTTTCAGGTCAAAAATCAGCGTATCACCGGGTACAACTTTTTGCCGGAATCTGACCTGGTCAATTTTAAGAAACAAAGTAGTGTAATCCTGCGGATTAGGGACGGTACTAAGGACCAATACACCGCCTGCCTGGGCCATGGCTTCCACCTGGAGCACGCCGGGCATCACCGGTTCATCAGGGAAATGACCTACAAAGAATGGCTCGTTCATCGTTACATTTTTCACTCCAACGACTCTGTTTTCAGTCATTTCGATGATTTTATCGATCAGGAGGAAAGGTGGCCGATGGGGCAGGATGCTCTTAATCTGGTTGATATCCAGGATCGGCGGTTTGTTCGGATCATACAATGGCGCTTGGCTCATTTTTCGGTCTTTATTAAGTTGTTGTCTGATCAGTCTTGCGAATTTTGCATTAGCGGTATGCCCGGGCCGACGGACAATGATATGTGCTTTCAATGGTTTCCCCAGCAGGGAAAGGTCCCCGACTACATCGAGCAGTTTATGACGGGCAGGTTCATTTTCAAAATGCAGTTCCAGGTTATTCAATATCCCTTCATTCAGCACTTTTACCGAAGGTTTTTTAAAAAGCTTGGCGAGCCGGTTAAGTTCTTCCTGGCTAACAGTCCTGTTAACAAAAACGATGGCATTATTAAGATCTCCGCCACGGATAAGCTCATTCTTCAGCAGGTATTCCAGTTCATGGAGGAATACAAATGTCCTGCAAATGGATATTTCATGACTGAAGTCTTCTATTTTTTCCATGATGGCATACTGTGAACCCAGGACTTTGGTTTCGAAGTTTATCATCGTCGTCACCTTGAACCGTGGGTAGGGCATAGCCACCATTTCGATCTTGTTTTCAGGCTCTTCGTAAAATACAGGGGTGCGTAATTCGAAATATTCACGCACTGCAGGTTGTTCCTGGATACCACATTGGTTAAGCGCTTCGATAAAATAACGGGAACTACCGTCCATAATAGGGGTTTCCGCCTGGTCAACTTCAATGATAAGGTTATCAATCCCGAGTCCTGCTATTGCAGCAAGAACATGCTCAACAGTCTGTATCTTGGCCCCGTTTTCTGCAATACTGGTGCCCCGTGCCGTATCTACAACGTTTTCGACAACAGCATTTATTTCCGGTCGTCCTTCCAGGTCAATACGGATGAACTTTTTGCCAAAATTGATCGGTGCCGGCCGGAAGGTCAAAGTTACCTCTTTACCGGTGTGTAATCCAACTCCGGTAAGGCTTCCAGGCCTTTTGACTGTTTTTTGGTTATCTAACATAATATCCTGCAAAGATACTAATTATCAGCTTACCAGGAATAAAGGTTTAAGGTTGGTTCAATCTTCTTTCCAATTGATCCAGCCTTTTAACGATTTCAGGGAGGTTTTTAAAGTGGACCAGCGCTCTCCTGTGAATGGAGATGTCAATGGCCGGGGACCCCATAAAAATTGATCCGTCTTTTAAATCACAGGATACACCAGATTGGGCGCCAATTTTGACATCATCGCCGATGGATAAATGACCGACAAAACCAACCTGTCCTGCAATCATGCAGTTTTTGCCTATCTTGGTTGAGCCGGAGATGCCGGTTTGTGCAGCAATGACAGTATTTTCCCCGATCTCTACGTTATGCGCTATCTGGATCAGGTTATCCAGTTTAGCTCCTTTACGGATAATGGTAGATCCAAGTGTAGCCCTGTCGATAGTGGTATTGGAACCAATCTCTACGTTATCCTCAATAATGACATTGCCGATCTGGGCAATCTTCTTATAGTTTTTATCCTGTTGAGGGGCAAAGCCAAAGCCATCAGCGCCTATCACTACACCGCCATGTATCGTGCATTCTTTACCGATAATATTATCAGAATAAACAACAACGCCGGCGAAAAGGGTCGAATCACTGCCTACTTTAACATTATCGCCCAAAAATACCTGGGGGAAGATCTTTGCATTATCTCCTATTACAACATGCTCTCCAATATATGCAAATTCACCGATATAAACATCCTTGCCGATAACGGCAGATTTTGCCACGAAGGATAACGATGAAACGCCTTTCTTTTCATTAATTATCTTGTTATATAATTCCAGCAACCTGGCAAATGCAGTATAAGCATCTTCAACACGGATCAGGGTCGAACGGATAGGCTGATCAGGTGAAAAATCCTTGTTGACAATGACAATCGATGCCCGGGTAGTATATATGTAGGGTGTATATTTTGGATTTGCCAGAAATGAAAGTGTTCCAGGTTCCCCTTCTTCGATTTTGGAAAGACGACTTATCGTAGCATCGGGGTTACCTTCAACAATACCTTCTATAACTTCTGCTATCTGGCTGGCTGAAAACTCCATGTCCATGTGTGCTGGATTTATATGAAAACAAACTTCTTAGCAGGAGCAAAAGTATTAAATTTATGCGTTTATTATAAAATCACTCCCCGATACAATAAAACCGGTTTATTTTCATTTCATTAGTACAAAAATAAATTTTCCGGGACACTTAAACGGTATAAATGGAAAAGATCAAGATTCTCTGGGTTGATGATGAAATAGAGATACTCAAGCCGCACATTATGTTCTTACAGCAAAAAGGATATGAGGTGGATACTTCAAACAATGGTGATGAAGGGCTTGAAATGATATTTAGCAGGCCTTATGATATAATTTTTTTAGATGAAAATATGCCAGGTCTTACAGGTATAGAAACATTGGAAAGAATAAAAACGAAATACCCTAACCTGCCTGTGGTCATGATCACTAAAAGTGAAGAGGAGTCGATCATGGAAGATGCCATTGGATCCAATATCGCCGACTTCCTGATCAAACCGGTTAAGCCGAACCAGATTCTCCTGAGCCTGAAAAAAAACCTGGAAAACAAAAAACTGGTCAGTGAAAAGACCTCATCTTCCTACCAGCAGGAATTCAGGAATATCAGCATGGACATCTCGAATAACCCTGATCACAAAGGCTGGGTCGATATATTCCGGAGCCTCACCCGTTGGGAACTGGAACTGGAAAAATCGAGCGATGAGAGCATGCAGGAGGTGCTTCAATTTCAGAAGAACGAAGCAAACCAGGTTTTCTCCAAATATGTTGAGAATAATTACCTCAATTGGGTCAATGGCAGGGTAAAAGATTACCCGGTTATGTCGCCCAATCTTTTCAAGGAAAAGATATTCCCTTTGATGGACAGTAATGAGTCCCTTTTTGTAATCCTCATTGATAATCTCCGATATGACCAGTGGAAAGCTATACAGCCTATCCTGGAAGAGTATTTCAGGGTTGAAAAAGAAGAAATTTATTATAGCATCCTGCCAACAACCACTCAATACGCCCGCAATGCCATTTTCGCCGGCCTAATGCCGCTTGAGATCGAACGAAAGTATCCCAAATACTGGACTTCTGAGGAGGAAGAAGGCACCAAGAACCAGTTTGAAGGAGAATTACTTGGAGAGCAATTAAAACGCCACGGCAAAGATGTCAAATATGCATACCAAAAGGTATTAAACCTGACTGCCGGGAGAAAACTTCTAGAGACAGTTCCCAATTTGATTAATAATAAGCTCACGGTGATCGTATACAATTTTGTCGATATGCTTTCCCATGCCCGCACAGAAATGGAAATCATCCGGGAACTGGCCGATGATGAAAAAGCATACCGCTCGCTGATGGTTTCCTGGTTCAACAATTCACCTTTATTTGACATCATTAAATACCTTGCGGAAAAAAAGATAAACCTGGTCATTACGACCGACCATGGTTCCGTTCGTTCGCAGGATCCTGTGAAGGTGGTGGGTGACCGAAATACTACGACAAACCTGCGGTATAAATCCGGCAAGAGCCTGAATTACAATTACAAGGAAGTTTTTGAGGTGCGGAATCCACACGATGCATTCCTTCCCAGGACTAATGTAAGTTCGACATATATTTTTTGCCGGAAGAACGATTTTTTCGCTTATCCGAACAACTACAACTATTACGTGAATTATTACCGTAATACTTTCCAGCATGGAGGCATTTCCCTGGAGGAGATCCTTGTGCCGGTGGCGTATCTGAAAGCGAAGTGAGACAATTTGCAAAATCAGCAAACTTGTATTAACTTTGATCTTTACGTTTTCTCTAATGAAAGATCTTGTTTTCCAGAATATTACTCTTTCGGAAGTGCCTGATATTGCACGTAAGATCCTTAATGAATATCCTGAAGAGCGGGTTTTTGCCTTATATGGTGACCTTGGGGCCGGAAAGACCACACTGATCAAAGCATTGTGCCATGTTCTCGGCGTAAACGATGACGTGACCAGCCCTTCTTTTGCGATTGTCAATGAATATGAAGCCGGAGGAATTGATTTGATTTATCATTTTGATTTTTACCGGATTAAAAAACTGGAAGAAGTTTTGGACATTGGTTATGAAGAATACCTGTACAGCGGTTATTATTGTTTTCTGGAATGGGCTGACAAGATAGAGGAACTTTTACCTGAGGCATACGTATACATAGCCATTACGAAAAACGAAAACGATGAAGGCCGGAAAATGATCATCACCGTTAAAAATTAGTCAAACACCAATCACATCCTGACATGGATCAGAATCAGAAAAGCTTCATCAAGTTTTCGCATTCCGAAAGCTTGATGCCCAAGGAAGAAATGCTGGAAGTGCAGCGGCAGAGGTGCCGGCTGACCATTGGAATTCCGAGAGAGATTGCTCACCAGGAGCGAAGGGTTGGCCTGGTACCGGAAGCCGTTAGCCTCCTGGTACAAAACGGACATACTGTTCTGATAGAGACGAATGCCGGCTCTGGAGCGAGGTTCCATGATCATGAATACAGTGAGGCCGGAGGTCAGATTGTTTATTCTGATAAGGAAGTATACCAGGGCGATATTATCCTGAAAGTTTCTCCCCCAACTGAGGAAGAGATAGAAATGATGATGGAGAAGCAGGTCATCTTTTCAGCTTTGAACCAGAGTAACCGTGAAGTTTCCTACTTCCGGAACCTCATCCGCAAAAAGGTCACTGCCTTTGCACATGAATACATACAGGATCAGTTCAGTTCTTTCCCCGTCAGGCGGACGATCAGTGAGATCGTGGGCAATGCATCCATTATGCTTGCCGCCCGGTACCTGAGCGATCCTGAATACGGAAAAGGTAATATGCTGGGCGGTTTTTCCGGTATCAGCCCGACGGAGGTGGTTATCATTGGCGCCGGAACTGTAGCAGAGAATGCTGCCCGCGTAGCTTTAGGGATGGGTGCTACAGTCAAGGTATTTGACGATTCTATTTACCGGTTACGCAGGCTCCAGGTGAATATCCAGAACCGCATTTTCACCTCTATTATCCAGCCCAAAGTGCTGATGAATGCACTGGTTACGGCAGATATCGTCATTGGCGCCATTCATAGCGTCCAGGGGCATACACCGGTGATCATCACTGAAGACATGGTAAAAAATATGAAACCTGGGGCAGTCATCATCGATGTCAGTATCGACCAGGGGGGATGTGTTGAAACCTCTCGCATTACCACCCATCAGAACCCGGTTTTTAAAAAATATGATATCATTCATTATTGTGTGCCCAATATTGCCTCCCAGGTACCACACACTGCTTCCTACGCGCTGAGTAATTTCTTTACACCGGTTATGCTGCGCATCGGTGAAGAAGGAGGGGTCGATAACCTGATCCGCCGTGACCGTGGCATTTGTAAGGGAGTTTATTTGTTTAAGGGAATCCTGACCAGGCAAAGCATAAGCGACTCTTTCAATCTGCCTTTCCAGGATATTGACTTGCTCCTGGCCGCTTTCGGTGGCTGACCCGGTATTATAAAATAAATCTTTGCATGTGAAACAACCTGCCAATATTAAAATTGAATCTTTAACCTATCCGGTTTATCTTGGTTTTAATCTATGGCGTGAAATTGATCAGGTCCTGCAACCCTTTCTGAATTCCGGGGGAATTTATATTCTTACAGACAATAACACACATAGCCATTGCCTGCCTGTTCTGAAAGATAATGTTCCCCTGTTGGCTGAACGACCTTTGTTTTCGATTTCACCAGGTGAGCGGTCTAAAGATTTATCAAGTCTTGAAAGAATATGGACCTGGCTGATGGAAGCCGGCGCCGGTCATAATTCATTGCTCATAAACCTCGGCGGTGGGGTGGTCAGCGACCTGGGTGGGTTTGCCGCAGCAACCTTTAACAGAGGGATGCATTATATCAATATTCCCACTTCGCTTATAGCACAGGTTGATGCTGCCATTGGCGGCAAGACCGGATTAAATATTTCAGGGATAAAAAACCAGGCCGGCCTTTTCTATGACCCGGCAGCGGTTTTTAGCATACCGGTGTTTCTTGAAACCCTGCCTGAAATTCATTTTAAATCAGGTTTTGCCGAGATCATCAAATGTGCCGCTCTTTCAGGTCATAAATTCTGGGAACTATTGAAAAAAGATGGCACCCCGGAGAATAAACATATCTTCCGCCTCATCTCCGAAACCGTTAACTTCAAATGCCGGATAGTTGCAGCAGATCCTTCAGACCGGTCCACCAGAAAAATGCTTAACTTTGGACATACGGTAGGGCATGCCCTGGAAAGCATCTCTAATATCCGGGGCGAGGATGAAATGTTGCATGGTCAGGCAGTCGCCACCGGGATGATATGTGAGGCTTATATTTCATATGAAATGGCAGGATTGGGCGCGGAAGAGCTGGACGAGATTTCAGCTGTGATCAAATCTTTTTTCGACTTAAAACCTTTAAGAGAAAATCTGTTTGACCAATTGGTAAAAATAATTAATTACGATAAGAAGAAAACCGACAATGGGATTGGGTTTTCCTTGCTTGAATGTTTGGGGAAACCTTCCCTGGGTATATTGGTTAATCATTCAAACCTCATCAATTCATTCGAATATCATAACAATATAATTCAACAGTGATAAGGATTACTAAAGCAAACCGAAGTTGTTTCGGTGAGATCAGGCTTCCCACATCTAAAAGCATATCAAATCGTTTGCTTATCCTCCAATTTTGCTATGGTCCGGCACTTAGTATCAAGAACCTTTCCCATGCCGATGATACCGTGCTCTTATCGTCATTACTTGATCTGATCAGGCAGTACCAGCTTCGTGGCGATACCGGCCTGCTCCGGGTCGATACCAAGAATGCAGGGTCTGTTTTGCGGTTCCTGTTGCCTTTGCTGACGGTTACACGTGGACATTATTTGTTAACAGGAAATGAACGTATGGTTCAAAGGCCGATCGGTGCCCTGGTGGACGCACTGCGTGAAACCGGTGCCGACATTGAATATCTCGATAGAGTCGGGTTTCCGCCATTACTTATCAGAGGAAGGACTATCAGTGGCAGAAGAATCACTTTGGATGCTTCTGTCAGCAGCCAGTTTCTCACAGCATTGCTTTTACTGGCACCTAAGCTTGAGGAAGGTTTAACCCTTGAATTGACCGGAAAACCGGTGTCATGGCCCTATGTGAAAATGACCACGGGGATACTTACGGAATTAAGCGTTCAGGTGATCGTGCAGGAAAATGCAATCCACGTTTATAATAAGCCGTCAATAAATAGGGAGATTGAAGTCGAACCCGACTGGAGCGCTGCATCATTCTGGTATTGCATGCTCTCCATGGCTGAGAAAGGAGAGGTTTTTTTCCCTGGATTGCGCAAGTCAGGCCGGCAGGGTGATCAGCAGGTAGCTACATTTTTCGGGCAACTGGGAGTGGACACCATTGAGGAAAAAGATGGCATCAGGATTATAAAGGGGAAACATGTACACGATAAATTCCAGGCTGATTTCAATGGTTTCCCTGATCTGGCCTTACCGGTGATTCTTGCCTGCGGCGTTGCAGGTGTAAATGGAATATTTACCGGCATGGACCGGCTGCGCATTAAGGAGTCTGACCGGATTGAGGCAATTACAGCCGGCCTTCATAAAACAGGCATTATCCTCCGGGAAGAGCCCTCCGGAACATGGGTGTTATCCGGTTTTTTGAAAGATCCTTTCGACCTGTTCACATCAGATTATGAGGATCACAGGGTAGCCATGACATTTGCCTGTCTCGCTTTGAAAGGTTTCGCAGTAAATCTTGAACATCCGGAAGTTGTCAGTAAGTCTTACCCGGGGTTCTGGAAAGACCTCGAATCCGTTGGCTTTACCTGCAGTATTTGATGTTGAAAAGATTTAAGCCAGCAACACCGATTATTTATAACTTTGCCTGATAAACCTGTCAGGTTTTTTTGATTATGATGACCGTCGACATTTTTATTCCCTGCTTTATTGATCAGATCTATCCGCAGACTGGTTTTAACATGATCAAAATATTGGAAAAATATGAGATCGATGTATATTATAATGAAAACCAGACTTGCTGCGGACAAATATCATTTAACAGCGGGTTTTGGGATGATGCCAAGGCAATTGGTGAGAAATTCATCCTCGAATTTAACCATAACCGCCCCGTAG
Organism: Bacteroidales bacterium; assembly: GCA_023229505.1. Lineage (NCBI taxonomy): Bacteria > Pseudomonadati > Bacteroidota > Bacteroidia > Bacteroidales > Bacteroidales bacterium. Next base: position 32,104 of record JALNZD010000017.1, read on the forward strand.
TTGTACCATCAGCTTCCTGTGCAGGTTTTGTCAGAAATTATTACGGGGAACTTTTCCACAACACCGGGCTGCATCTTGAATTCAGGCAGCTACAGAAAAATATCATCGAGTTTACTGATTTTCTGGTCAATGAATTAAAGGTAACTGACCTGGGAGCAACTTTCGAGCATAGGGTTACCTATCATGATTCCTGTGCTGCCCTGAGGGAATATAAGCTTGGAAATGAACCCCGGATATTGCTTGAGAATGTAAAGGGGCTGGAGCTGGTTGAAATGAAAGATCGTGAAGTCTGTTGTGGTTTTGGCGGGACCTTTTCTGTCAAAAATGAACCCATTTCAACTGCTATGGCCCAGCAAAAAGTTCAGAATGCGCTTGACACCGGGGCTGAATATATCGTTTCCACGGATGCTTCGTGCCTTATTCATCTTGATGGGTTCATCCGCAAACATCAACTCCCGTTAAAAACCATTCATATCATTGATGTGCTTGCATCCGGCTGGTAAATGAAATTGTATTTACCTTTTTCATTCATTTTTTTTAATCTTTTTTAACTGGAAAATATCTACTTTTGATGGAGCATCTGACTCATTAACCTTTCTGCTTATGAAAGCTATCAATACTAAATTTATATATGCATTAGTCTTCATTTTTCACTTTTCACTCTTCACTCTTCACTCTTCACTTACTCACGCCCAGACGCCTACAGTACAGGATTGTATGGGAGCGATTCCCGTATGCCAGGATGTTTATGTTGAGGAAGACTCCTATTACGGAGATGGTAACTACCATAATGAAATATACAATAATCCAAATCCCCAGTGCGAATATGATTGTCCTGGGAGTTGCCTGGATGGGGAACAAAACAGTGTCTGGTATATTTTTACTGTCCAGGTGGCAGGCCAACTACGGCTCACTATCGACCCTATCATTGATGCTGACGATTACGATTGGGCTGTTTATGATCTTACTGAACTAAGATGTTCAGATATCTATTCCAAGTATAACCTGATGCAGAAGAGCTGTAATGCCTATGGTTCACTAACTTATAACGGCAATACGGGCATCAGCACGGCAAATGGAGGTACGTCCAATTGCAATCACTGTGGTGAGGCTGGTACCAGCAAATGGAATATAGACATGCCAGTTCTTGAAGGCAGGACTTATGTGCTCGTTGTTGAAAACTGGGGGAGTCCTGAGGGAGGTTATACCCTCGATTTCAGCGCTTCCACCGCCAGCATTTACGATAATGTAAGACCTTCGCTCCAGACTGTGCTTGCGGATGAAATCACTTGCGGCGACACGGAAATTATCGTCGAATTTTCTGAAAATGTGATGTGTGAGTCAGTTAATCCGACGGATTTTCTCTTGGCCGGTCCTGGCGGCCCTTACACCGTAATTGATGCACAGGGTGAGACCTGCCTGCTTGGTGGTGAAATGGAAAAGCGGTATACATTAATTATCGACCGGCCCATTAATTCCGATGGGGATTATTCCGTGCAACTGGTACCGTTGAATTTCGTCTATGATGCCTGTAATAATTTTGCCCTGGGGAATACCATCGTCTTTGCTGTTGACCTCGGTGCTCCCGTCATCAACGAATTTTCAATGGATATCCAACCGGCAACCTGCGGGTTGTCTAATGGCTCCATTACAGGATTACAAATTATAGGAACCCCGCCTTACAGTTATATATGGACTGATGAGTCGGGCGATACGGTCGGTACCCAGTTGGATCTTATCGATGTCCCCAGTGACAATTATTTCCTGAAGGTAAGCGATAACAACACGTGTGAATCGGATGGCGGGCCCTATTTTATAGATCAAACGGGCGAACCGCAGGTGGATGATGCGGGAATTCTGATCACTGGCGCCAATTACGGAGCTAACAACGGCCATATTACCGGCCTTGTGATTAGCGGCACCGAACCCCTGGTATTTCTATGGACTGACGAAAGCAATAATGCTATGGGTACTGACTCCGAACTGCATAATGTTTATTCGGGAAATTATTACCTGCTGGTTACCGACACTTATGGCTGTGATACACTTGCAGGCCCATATTTTGTGCAGCAGATCGGTGGTCCTATAGGGGTTCAGGCTGCATCGCATCCCCCCGTAATCTGTGCCGGTGAATCCTCACAACTTGTTGCTACCGGATTTGGAGGGACTGAACCTTATACCTACTCCTGGATATCCAACCCTCCTGGATTTACTTCTGACATTCAATCTCCTACGGTATTTCCTTTGGTAACAACTATTTATACCGTTACAATCAGTGATCCTTATAACAATGACGCCTCAGCTGCGGCAACGGTGAACGTAAACCCGCTTCCTGTTTCCAATGCCGGAACTGATCAGACCATCCCATATGGGACCAGTACGACCATATACGGCACGGTGACCGGAGGAAGCGGATCTTATGAATATTTCTGGGAACCGGCAAATATGGTTATTAGCCCGACAGCTCAAAACACGGCAACTAAAAACCTATACCAGACTACACTATTCAGGTTCAGGGCCATTGATGCCAATTCCGAATGTGTCAGCCTGTTTGATACTATTATTGTATCGCTTGAAGGAGGGCCACTTGGGGTCACTTTATCAGTACAGGATGATACGATATGTAAAGGTGAAACCACCGTAATTACAGCCTATGGTTTTGGCGGAGATCAAGGCAATTATACCTATACATGGTATTATGGAACAGACTTATTAAAAGTGGATAATAACCAGGTGTCAACGCTTGATATCAGCCCGCTGATCCCGGGAAATCATGTTTATACCGTTGAAATATTTGATGGATATAACACTTTGTCTTCAAATATCTCTGTATATGTTGCTCCCTCACCGATATTTTTCATTCTTGGCGGACCACAGATCATTGCCTGTCCGGCAGATACGGTTACCCTTGAACCCAACCATACTTTTCCCGGGGCTTCTTATTACTGGTCTAATGGCAGCACTGATGCATCTGTCCGTTTGGCGACAACCGGGATTGGTTTTACTGTCAAGACACTGTATTTGAAAATCACGAATAACGAAGGCTGCGAATATGCTGACAGTGTGACGGTAACCTTTGATTTCGCCGCATGCTTTGGAATAGAAGAATACAAGACTTATCCGACTGTTAAAGTCTATCCAAATCCTTCTGCGGGCCTTATCAATGTGGACCTGGAAGAAAGTGGAGGATTTTCTGAATTGCAGATCATAAATCCAATGGGCGCTGTTGTTTATAGAAATGACCTGGGGAATTTAATGCCGGGAAAATCTTTAATTGTTGCTGATCTATCAAAATACCCAAAAGGAGTTTATGTGCTAAGGGCTATTCATGATCGCTTTATTCACATTCAAAAAGTCGTGCTTAATTAACTTTTTTTTAGTGAGTGATTCAAATTCAATAACCTGATTTGATATTATTTATATCTTAGCCCGCTTGTTCAAAAACAGGACCATCATCAAAAAAAATACTTTTACTACAATGAGAATAGTCTTATTAATATTAATGTCGGTCATGTTCCTGGCTTCAAATGGCCAGTCTGATGCTGACAAACCGGTTAGCGGAAAGCTTCCGGGACTCCCTTTTGTTTTTGACCAGAAAGAGTTTGGTGACAGGTTTTCAGTTTTATATTATTCAGAAGATGATTATGATTATTATGTAATAGACCTGACAAAACTTGGCGACAGGTTTGAAAGGATCTATTTTATGAACCTTACTTATGAAGATTCAATGGTGGTTAATCTTAACCCTGATATTGAAAATGATCAGATTTGGTTTAAGGCCTTTTATCAATATAAAGAGGCAGAAATCACTTGCCTTTTTAAGGACTTAAAAGAAAAGGCAGATAAAGCCAACCAGGATATGACTGCAGGAGAGAAATCAGTATGGATGGGTAAATTCGACAAATTCAAAAAAAATAATGGCCATGAATAGAAAGATATTCCTGTTGCTGGGACTATCTCTCCTGGCAGTTGTCAAATTAAGCGGACAAGGCCTGCTCTGTGAAACTTCCGAACCTTTCTGTACAGGCTCTATTTATACTTTCCCCGCCGGCACAACAGGATCTGCTGAGTATGGCCCTTATTATTTTTGCCTGAGTACGCAGCCTGCACCTGCCTGGTACCATATGCTGATCGATAACCCGGGACCGATCACGATTTATATGTTCAGCACGCCGTTGGTAGATATTGATTTCATTTGCTGGGGGCCTTTCACTGATCCTTTTGCTCCCTGTCCTTATGGACTAACCGAATCCACGGTCGTTGATTGCAGCTATTCGCCTTACCCCACTGAGTACTGTGTTATCCCAAACGGTCAGACAGGCCAGTATTATATCCTTCTGATCACCAACTATTCCCAGGATCCCTGCGAAATCACTTTTTCACAAACCGGTGGAAGCGGGAGCACCGACTGTACTATTTTACCTCCCCCGGTGTCAAACAACGGACCTCTTTGTGTTGGGGAAACTTTGAATCTTTATGCTGAAACTGTTCCTGATGCTTCCTATTGGTGGAGCGGCCCGGCTGGCTTTCTTTCTGCCCAGCAAAATCCGGTGATCCCAAATGTGACTACCGCAAATGCAGGAGATTATTCTTGTATCATTACCGTTAATGGCCAGAGCAGCGACCCGGCGATTTCAACCGTGATCATTTACAATCTGCCTACAGCCTCACTTTTAAGCGCGGATACGACTGTATGCCCGGGTACCCCTGCTTATGCACTTATGCAATTCACGGGTTGGGGACCTTTCAAAGTCTATTACAATGATGGGTCGAATAATTTTGAAGCGACTAACCTTTATGGCCCTGTGGATACGATTTTTCTTTTTCCGACGGGTCTGACGACTTATACTTTCACCAAAGTAGAAGATATTCATTGTGAAAGGAACCTTATTTTTATGGATCTCATAGCAGAAACTTATCCGGCCACTTCCGGAACGTTAAGCGGGACAAATACTATTTGTGCGGGGGAATCGGCCGGGTTAACCTTTACCCTGGCAGGGTCGCCACCATGGAGTATTACATATACCGCCAACGGAGCCGATCCTCAGACAGTTGCCGCCAATTCATCGCCATATTTAGTTACGGTTTACCCGACCGCTACAACCACGTATGCCTTTACTTACCTCGAAGATATTAATTGTACAGGGCAAACCTCAGGCCAGGCAATAGTTACAGTGAACCCTTCTCCGACAACTAATGCCGGTACTGATCAGACTATTGCCTATGGAACAACTACTACGCTGAACGGACAGGCTTCAGGAGGGTCAGGTGATTACCAATATTCCTGGGAGCCGGCAGACAAACTCACAAATCCCAATATTCAGCAGCCAACAACCGTTAATCTTACCGAGTCTACCTTATTTACCCTTACCACTACTGACAATGTGGGAGGATGTTACGATACAGATGATATTTTGGTTACCATAACAGGAGGTCCTTTAGGTTGTTACCCTGCAGCATATCCGCCTGCCATTTGCGCCGGGGAGTCTTCTCAATTAATATCCCTGGCTTCAGGGGGATCCGGAAGCTATACATTCCTCTGGAGTTCAAATCCAGCCGGGTTCAGCTCAACCCTTCCCGACCCGGTGGTGACCCCAACGCAAAACACTACATACACCGTTTTAGTTAATGACGGATACAACGTGATTACTGGTAATGCTACTGTTAATGTCCATCAACTACCTGTCCCGGAGGCTGGTAACGATATCACCATTCCACATGGTACCACCACGGTCCTGCAGGGTTCCGCCACAAGCGGCAGCGGTTCTTATTCCTATCACTGGGAACCTGCCGATAAACTGGTGAATCCGGATATAGCCCAACCACACACTTTCAACCTGTTCGCCACAACTCTTTTTACCCTGTATGTGACTGATCTGACTTTTGGTTGCGAGGCAGCCGCTCCCGACCAGATGACTGTCATTATTTCGGGTGATGCCCTTGCAATTAATCCATCGGTTTCCGATGAGGACATATGCTTTGGCGAGTCGGCACAACTCTTTGCACTTGCCGGAGGCGGTTCAGGAACTTACACTTATAGCTGGGTTTCCAGCAATGGTTTTTCTTCTACAATACAAAACCCTGTAATTACACCCCAGATGCCAGGGGCTTTCATATACACCTGTACCGTCAATGATGGATTTAACTCTGTACAGGGCTCTGTAGCCATAAATGTCAGATCTGTCCCCTTTATTGACTTTGGTTTCGGGGACACTACTATTTGCGTTTATGACACAGTGGTGCTTGACGCCGGAAACCCCGGTTCAGAATACGTTTGGTCCAATGGTTCGACCGAAAGTTGGATCCTGGTGGCTACGACAGGTATTGGATTTGATATGCAAACCCATTCGGTTACCGTTACCAATCCTTCAGGATGCCAATTAGAAGCAACTGTTAATGTGATATTCGATTTTTCAGCCTGTAATGGTATTGAAGGAGATGAGACCGGGAAACTTTGCCGTATTTATCCAAACCCCGGAGATGGAACTTTACACCTTGTTTTCCAACCCGGTGTCAAAGAAGCTATAGTCAGCGCCAGCAATTTACTCGGGCAGAATATCTGTGGGCCATATCATTTTGATGGCCTGGATAAAAAAAGTGAAGTCATTATTAATATTGGGAATCAGCCTGAAGGGGTATATTTTATCCATATAAAAAACAATGTTTCGGTTTTATATACAACTAAATATATTTTAAGAAGATAATTTTGCCATGGCTTTCCGCCTGGTGGCCGGGTAAAGACTCATTTGCCCGGCTGATTATACGGAAAATGTTACCTTTGGCCATCCTAAAAACCCAACAATCATTCATTAAATTACAAATCCCAGCATGAATAAGAGCGTTTCCCGAAACTATTACTACTATTTAACAATTCTGGTACTGGCGGCATTCATTTTGATTGCTCCCGGGAATTTATTTTCTCAGGGTTATCTAAAAGCCGAGGTTCGTAATACTAACTGCACTGTTGCCAGCCACGAAGCAGACCGTTGGTTTTTCGGACAAAATGCCGGCCTGGATTTCAGGCCTCAGGATCCGGTACCTGACGTGACAAATTTTCTGATGAATATCCCGACCAGTCCTGCAGTAATGGCCGACAGCATGGGTAACATATTATTCTATACTGACGGAACTAAAGTCTGGGACCGGATGGGTGGTCTTATGCCCAACGGTTCCGGCCTGCACGGTTTTGTGGGCTATACGATGCCGGTTCTTATCGTTCCAAAGCCGGGAAGTGATAGTATATACTATATCTTTACGACACATCGCCCCAAGCAGAATCCCAGCGATCCACAGACTATTTACGGTTTCGAATATAATGAACTCAATCTGAACAGGAACGGTGGCCTGGGAGATATCACCAGGAAGAATAAGATACTGCTCCAACCCGAAGTTTCTTCGAAATTATCCGCGATCCAACATAGTAATGGAAAAGATTATTGGGTTGTGGCTCACAGGTTTAACTCAAATGAGTTTTACTCCTTCGCGGTCACCTCAAATGGGGTAGATACCACCAATTATGTCAGTAGTACTATTGGGACCGTTCATTCGGCACCCGGAGAAACTAATAATGGTATTGGTTTTATGAAAATCAGCCCGGACGGTTCCAAACTTGCCTTGGCCATCCACGGTTCAGATATTTATGAAATTTTCAACTTTGATGCATCTAATGGAAGAGTAACCGATGCCGTCACTTCTTCACAGGTTTTTAATGAAGCCTATGGCATAGAATTCTCATCCGATTCAAGGTATTTATATGCAACCACTACGTCCACGAGCCTTCCACAGCCGAACTTTACACCGCCATCCTACCTGTTCCAGTTCGATGTAAGCTTGGGAAACGCCATCTTCAATAATTATGATACTATAGCTTCTGATACACTTGGAAGTTATTTCGGAGGAATCCAATTGGGAACCGACGGTAGGATTTATGTGTCCAGGTCACCTAATGGTTCCGCTGCATTAGCGGTGATTCAAAATCCTAAAAGACCTGGCACGACCTGTAATTTCACAGCAAATGCAATGGACCTGCAGGGAAAAAGAAGCCGCTTCGGCTTTCCGAATTTCATGCAATCCTATTTCGACCTGCCACACTTTGATGTGGAAAATATTTGTTTTGCCGACACAACCATTTTCACCCTGCAGAATAATTCGAATATTGGTAATGTCTCCTGGCAGTTTGGTGATCCTGCCAGTAGCTCTAATTCTTCAACAGCAGTCCAGCCGGATCATGTTTTCTCCGGCCCCGGTTCCTATACCGTGCAGGTTACGGAGACCTATAACGGCGTAACATACGGTCCATATTTTGAATCAGTGGTTGTCAATGAATTACCTTCTGTCAACATCGGCGATACGGTATATATGTACCCCGGTTCCCCGATCCTGCTTAATGCTGGCGAAGGATATGCCTCATACGAGTGGTCAACCGGCGAGAATACCCAGGTGGTGAAAATCAATGAGTCCGGGACTTATTGGGTAACTGTACAAAATGCACTTTGCTGTTATAATATCGACACAGTCCTCGTAATCTACTTCGATGTAATTGTACCCAATGCTTTCCGCCCTGGGGGAGTCAATAATGTTTTCAAAGCTTATGCATCTTCCCTGGAAGCTGTTGAGAACTTCACGATGTACATATACAACCGATGGGGCCAGCAGATCTACGTGAGCAACGATATCACACAGGGTTGGGATGGTAAAATAAATGGCAAGGATGCTCCTGGTGATGTCTATGTATGGTTGATTAATTATGATGTAGAAAGAGAAGGAAAAACAGAACGGATTGCTTATAAAGGAAATGTGATCCTTTTGAGATGAGATGGATAAGAAGTATTACATTACCATAGCCGAAGAACTAAATGTATCCACCGGGCAGGTTATCAATACTGCAGCCTTATTGGAAAGCGGTGCGACCGTACCTTTCATAGCCAGATACCGCAAAGAGCTTACCGGCAGCCTTGATGAGGTGGCCATCACCCATATACGTGACCGGCTGAAACAATTGCAGGAACTGGATAAACGCCGGGATGCGATTCTCAAAAGCATTGAAGAACAAGGCATGCTTACCGACCAGCTCCGGGAACAACTGATGGAAGCCCTTACAATGACCGAACTTGAGGATCTTTACCTGCCATATAAGCCAAAGAAAAGGACGCGTGCTGCCATAGCACGTGAAAAAGGACTGGAACCACTGGCCAGGATCATTATGGCCAAACGGGAGCCTGATCTTTACCGTAAGGCGGGTTTATTCATTAATCCTGAGAAAGGCGTGGCCAATGAAGAAGATGCACTGGCAGGTGCAAGGGATATCATTGCAGAATGGATTAACGAAAACAGATATGCAAGGGTAAGGATCCGTAAATTATTTTACAGGGATGGGGTGATATCATCTCATGTTATCAAAGGCAAAGAACTTGAAGGGATCAATTATCAGAATTATTATGAATGGCAGGAACCGGTAATGAAAGCCCCTTCACACCGTTATCTTGCCATGATGAGGGGAGAGGCTGAAGGATTTTTGCGGAACAGTATTCAGCCCCCGAAAGAAAAAGCAATCATTGAGCTGGAAGATATTTTCCTTAAAAATAGTACCGAAGACTGTGCGGAACAAATCCGTGAAGCTATTTATGACTCTTATTCCCGGCTTCTTCAGTCTTCCATGGAAACCGGGATTAAGGCTGCTGCCAAAGAGAAGGCAGATCATCATGCCATCATGGTATTTACCGATAACCTCAAGCAGTTGTTAATGCTGCCTCCACTCGGTCAGAAAAATGTTTTGGCAATAGATCCGGGCTTTCGAACAGGATGTAAAATAGTTTGCCTGGATAAGCAAGGTAACCTGCTGCACAATGAAACTATCTATCCTCATCCCCCGGAAAACCAGGTCAGACTGGCAGAAAAAAAGATCCTGAGCCTGATCGATGCCTATAAAATTGAAGCCATTGCCATTGGCAACGGGACAGCCGGTCGCGAGACCGAGCGTTTTGTCCGCAATATCCGGTTTGACAAGGATCTGATAGCAGTTATGGTCAATGAAAGCGGCGCATCAGTTTACTCTGCTTCAAAAATTGCCCGGGAGGAGTTTCCGGAATATGACGTAACCGTGAGAGGTGCTGTTTCCATTGGGCGCAGGCTCATGGACCCCCTTGCCGAACTGGTCAAAATCGACCCGAAATCGATAGGTGTGGGGCAATACCAGCACGATGTGAACCAGAACGCCCTGCAGCAGAGCCTTGAAGATACTGTGACCATTTGTGTCAACCAGGTAGGCGTTGAAGTTAATACGGCCAGTAAAGAGCTGCTGTCATTTGTCTCAGGTGTTGGCCCGGCGTTAGCGCAGAATATTGTCAATTTTCGCAAGAAAAACGGACCTTTCACTTCAAGGGAGGAATTTAAAAAAGTTACAAGGTTCGGTGATAAAGCATTCGAGCAGGCCGCAGGTTTTCTGAGGATCAGAAATGCCCCTAACCCGCTCGACAGGAGCGCGGTGCACCCGGAAAGCTACCACGTAGTTTATAAAATGGCAAAACAGGCTCAGATTACCGTGGAAGAATTGATAATAAATGAAGAAGCACGGAACATAATAAACCTGGCAGATTACGTTAATGATAAAACAGGGCTTCCAACCCTTAACGATATCATGCAGGAACTAGCCAAACCCGGACGCGACCCCAGGGAAAAATTCGACCTGTTCGAATTTGCAAAAGGGGTCAATGGAATTGAAGACTTGATACCCGGGATGGTGCTTCCGGGAATCGTAACAAATATTACCGCTTTTGGAGCTTTTATTGATATCGGGGTGCACCAGGACGGATTGGTTCATGTCAGCCAGATGGCTGATAAGTTTGTCCGGGACCCAAAAGAGATCGTCAAAATAAATCAGAAAGTGCAGGTAAGGGTGCTTGAAGTGGATAAAGAGAGGAGAAGGATCAACCTGTCGATGAAAGAAGTGAAAAGTGAAAAGTGAAAAATGAACTGAAATATCTTTTAATAGTTTCCCTGCTCTTAGCCCTAAGCTCTCCGCTCTCTGCCCAGCGGTTCAAAGGTGCGGTGATGGGTGGAATGAATCTTTCACAGGTCGATGGTGATGAAGTTTATGGATATAAAAGGGTCGGCGGGCATTTTGGGCTGGCTGCCATTCTCCCGATTAAAAAGTGGGACATCACACTGGAAACGATTTTTAACCAGAAAGGAGCAAGAGAAAAACAGCAGTATACCTTATATGATTCTACTGAAAATCTTAAATATACAGGTGAATATAATTTGAGACTTAATTATGTCGAAGTGCCTTTGATGGCCCATTATACAGATAGGGAACGTTATACAGCCGGATTAGGATTTTCATATGGGCGACTTGTTTCTAGTTCAGAAATAGAACATGGAGATTTAATTCCTCCTTATTCAGATACTGTTGAATTTAATAAAAACGATTTCAATATTCTTGTTGATTTACAAATTAGGGTGTGGAAACAATTAAAGTTTAATATCCGTTTTGCTTATTCATTGATACCGATTAGAGAAAGAACATTTTATGATATCTTTTATAAAACTGATCCGCCCTGGACACGCAAACAATATAACAACATGTTGACATTCCGGCTGGTTTATGTTATTAATGAAAAAGTTCCGGAACGGAAGGTAAAACAGTGAAACAGTGAAACAGTGAAACAGTGAAACGGTGGAACGGTGAAACAATATCGAGATTTTTATACCACTAACCACTAACCACTAACCTCCCTGTACCGAAAGCACCCAACGACATGATCGTTCACCATACCTGCAGCCTGCATAAAAGCATAACAAATTGTTGATCCGACAAATTTAAATCCTCTTTTAGTCAGGTCTTTACTCATAATATCCGAAATTCCGGTCTTTGCAGGTAATTCAGAAAGAGATTGCCACGAATTCATTAATGGTTGAAAATTTACAAATGACCAGATATATTTATCAAATGACCCGAATTCTTTTTGCACTTCACGGATCCTTGATCCAGGCACAGCGCGGTTTTTCATCGTTGATGGTCATTGGTTAGTGGTTATTTGTTATTGGTCATTGGTTGTAAATAGGTAGTTGTAGGGTTCACCGGCCGGTGAACCCTACAGGCGAATCTACTGTCAACTGCCAACTGCCTACTTCCTGAATTTCCTGCATTCATCCAGGAACTTCACTGCTATCGGCCCGGATAGCGGATCTCCCGGCTCCATTCTCTCCGGGTGCCACTGAACGCCAAGTAAAAAACTTTTTCCTGCCGGGTTCTTCCATTCTTCGGCTTCTACCAATCCGTCTGTCGTGAAGGCAACGGCTTTTAACGGCAATGCCACCTGGTCTGCAGCCTGGTGATGGTTGCTGGTGACTTCCCCGGTGGTAATTCCTGATATTTCATAGAGCAAAGAACCCGTATCAATAGTAACCGTGTGGAAGCAACTCAGATAATCTTCACATTGATGGATAACTGAGGTGTCGAAATCAGAGGGGATATCTACAATTAGACTACCACTCAGGGCAACGTTGAGCATCTGGTGGCCACGGCAGATTCCCAGGATAGGCATGCCCCATGCCACTGCTGAATCGATCAGCGTCATTTCAAGCAGGTCAAGATGATGGTCGATAGGCCAGCATCTCACGGTATCATAAGCTTTACCATAAAGACCCGGGTTAATGTCGGTGCCGCCGGTTAGCAGCAGCCCTGAACATCCTTTGAATAATTTCAATGCCGAATCCAGGGGCATAGCATACATATCCTGGCAAATAACCGTCGAATCAACAGATCGGATCCAATTATAATAGTTCGCATATGACGTATCCGGGCTCCCTTTGGATAAGGCAATCCGCAATGGGGCTTTATCCTGCTGCCCACATCCCTGGAAAAGGAGAATAAATATACATGCCAGGGAAATTGTGATGATGGTTTTCATGGTAAAAAGTTTTGGTTTCAAAATTCCGATGTTCCAGAGTTCTGAGTTCTGTATTCTGTTTTCTTCAACTTTGCCCTTTGCCCTTTGAACTTTGAACTTTAAAGCGCTAGCTTTAAATAAAGTGCCGGGGTCAGTGGAATAGATTCTGAATATATATTGATGTAATTTGTCTGATTTGTGGCGACTCTTTCAAAATTGGCATATTTGATATTCTGCGTGTTCAATACATTCAAAACTGAAAGCCCGATCTCACCTTTCAGTTTCCTGTCGAGAAATTTATATATGAAAGCTAAATCAAGCCGGCTATAAGTCAGGTTATCCTGTTCCTCAGAGAGTAATGAAGGAGATGAAGGGAAACCTGATCCGAGAACATAATCGGCTGATATGTAAAATGGATCCAGGTTCACCAGTGTAGCCAACTTGAGTTCGTGCCGCTGGTCCTGAGGTGCCCGCCTGTATGCATCATTTTTGAAATATTCAAAAAGTTCCTCTGTCCGGCTAAGTGAATAGGCTACCCAGGCAGAGTGTCCGCGGTAATCTTTCTTGATCATCACATCGATCCCATAACTGCGCCCTTTACCCTCGTAAATGCCTTCAATCCCCAGATGTGCATTTTTTACATACCTGGTCAGGCCGGTAACATTCTTAAAATATCCTTCAAGACTGACTGTGAAGTCATTATGAAAATATGATGTTCCCAGGACAAAGTGGTTTGCAAGAAGGACCGGGATACTTTCGTTGTCACAGACCGCCCATATATAGCGATAATTCCCCTGATCATCCAGCACTGAGCTTTTCGTAATGAACTGATCGTAAATACCCCAGGCTGCATTGATCTTCCAGGACTCACCTGCCTTAACAGATACCGAAAACCTGGGCTCAAGGTATAATTTCTTAAGGTTAATTGCATGGGTTATCCTTAACCCGGCTTTGAAGTCCACTCTTTTGCTGAGAGCTATATTATCCTGGAAAAACAATGTGAGCCGGCGGGCTTCCCCTGAAATACCTGCCTGGACGATATTGAAAGTGTCCTCGGCCAATTCAACCTGGTTATATTTGTAAACCATTCCGCCTTCCAGAATATGGGAATGATGAACAGGGAAACGGTTATCCACCTGGAAAGTCTTCTCACGAATAATATTCCTGGCATCCATATTTTTCACTTGGTCAATCTGTTGGATGAGAATGCGTTCCACAGTAAGATCATCAGAAAAATCAGATTTTAAGACCGAATAATTCAGGCTAAAATTCGTGGAATATCCGTTCTTCCATGTTTTGCCATAAAAAATTGCCCCGCCCGACTGGGTATTGTCTTCCTGCGTCTTTTTTGTAATCACAACGTTATCTACGGGTTCTTCTATGGAATATGAAAAACGGTCATTGCCTGCGTATAAGCTGATATAGAACAGGTCCCTGTCACGGATCTTTGCTGAATACTTGATGTTGATATCCCGGAAACGGTAATCCGGGACGATGTTCAGGTCCACGTCATTGGTGGTGTCCGGATCATTGTTCCGTCTGATCAGGGAGTTGAGGTCACCAGGGTTATAAAGCTCATAATAAGTATGCCGCAAAGCCACCACTAATGAACTGTTCCTGAATAAAGGCACTTCGACCATGCCGTTCATGGTCATATTGTTAATGTCAACCGAAAAGGAGGGCCTGAGCGTGTTTCCGTTTTTGCCGGTAATATTGACAATCCCGCCGACCCTTTCCCCGTAACGGGCATCATACCCGCCCTTGTAAACTTCAATATCTTTAGCCATCAAAGGATTGAATGAACTGATGTTATCGTTAAAGTTTTTGAGACCGTAAATGGTAAACCCATCAAAAATGACCTTACTCTGTCCTTCATAGCATCCCCAGATGATCAATTCGTTCGTCTGCTCTCCTGATGCGAGGATGCCGGGCTGCAACCGTAATAGATTGAAAACTGAATTGTCGCCAAATCCAGGTAAGAAATTAGCGATCTGGTGATTGAGTTTCATCATGCCAGCCTGATCTCCGATTAAGGTTGATCTTTCTATCAGCGAATTTTTAATCTCAACTTCTGATAGTCCTATTAATGAAGGAGTAAGCAGAAAATGCAAGTCTGCCGTCCCGTTTACCAATGTATCCAGTATAAAATAACCCAAATGCGATACCTTGACGGTAAATACACTGTCGGTGGATGAGAGGAATGCAAAACTCCCTTTCAGGTCCGTTGCCATCCCATAGTTGTTGATGATCACGTGCGAGTATGGGAGCGACTCCCTTGAGCCTTTTTCCAAAACCTGCCCGGTTAAACTGAAGGATTTAGGTTTATCAGGTTTCTTTGGAGGGAAGATGATAAAGACATCCTCTTTTTTTACGATTTCCAATGGCAATCCGTCAATTAGTTTATGGATTGCAGTTTCAGGTGAATCAAAGGTGCCGGAAAGCGAAACTTTGAATTGGGAAAGATTGCGGTCATCAAAGGAGATCTGAATATTGTAATTGCTGGCAAGGCCGATCAGCACTTCGCTCAGCGGCCTGGAATCTACATTGATACTGACCTGCTGGCTGAAAGAAATAGATGAAGCTATCAAAAACAATAGAAGAAACAGCGCTTTGCTCCGGTTCACCATCCGTTAGTTTTGGTAGATATCATACTCTTTTTCCGAAATCCTGGCAAAAGTAAGTCCAAATGGTTTACATACTAATGTCAAAACTTCTTCCACCGGCCTGTCTTTTGAGAAATACCCGGTGTATGAATAATCCAGTTTAGTTTTAAACATGATCGTTACATCATATTGCCGTCCGATCTCATTAAATACCTGGATAAGAGGTCTGGCAGTGAAAACAAACATGTTGTTTATCCAGGAATTAGAAACCCCGGCATTCTGGTCCTTCCAAACTATAATGTTGCCATCTGAATCAACTCTGGCCTCATATTCCGGGCTGAGAACCGCTTCATCCGAAGTAAAGGAGATCACTTTAACTTTTCCGGTAAAGCAGGTTACTTTATACTCACTTTCGCGGGAATAGATGTTAAAGCTTGTCCCCAGCACTACGGTCCTGCCAAAATCCGAAACTACTTCGAACTTTTTGCCCTTTTGCACCTCAAAGTACCCTTCCCCTTCAAAGTTTAACTTCCGGGCAAATTGCCACCATAGTGGATTGAACGTCATTCTCGAATCGGCATTCATTTCAATTGTTGATCCGTCTGGCAAAGTATAAGAAAGATGTTGACCGGCCGGGCAGGAAATAGGTGTAGTGTAAAAACGGAGCAAAGAGAAGATCCCGGCCAGCAGGAGGATAGCTGCAGCAATACCGAAAGCAAGCCGGTATGAGTTGAAAATTACTATTCCAGAGGCTGGTTTCTCGGTGAGTCTTTCATCAAGCGCTGCCCAGACCTCTTCACGGCTTTTTTCATATATGATCCCGATATTCTGAAAAAAAACTTCAGGATCCTTTGCAGGACTATAACTGGAGTCGATATAATCGTAACTTTTTTTCATTTATTCTCCTAATGCTTGTCTGATAAACGAAAGTGCAAGGTTCATCCGCTTTTCGACGGCTTTGACACTCAATCCCAATCTTTCTGCTATCTCATTGTATTTCAATTGCTCCATCCTGCTCATTAAAAAGACCGTCCTCTGCTTCTCTGGTAAATTTGCCAGGGCGATCTCATACCGGTTTTTCAATTCTTCGAACACCATCTGGTCTTCAGGCGATATTCCGGCGATATCAGGCTTTGTGCTTAACATGAATTTCGATATAACTTTTTGTTTCCTGTATTGGCTGACAAACTGGTCACGGGCAATTTTATAAAGCAGCCCTGTGATATTGTCATTATCTGAAGAAGGCTGCTTTTCCCAGATACGCAGAAATGTTTCCTGAGCAATATCAGTAGCCACCTCAGCATCGCCAGACCGGTAGTAAATGTAATTTCGCACTGAATCAAAATGATTATCAAAAAGATCTTTGAACTGGGCTCGTGTCAATGATGTAGCTTTTCAATTTATTTAATGCAGGTAGATCGTGTAAGTTTCGCCGTTTACCGTGACAGTGGCGATATTATCGCATTCCCCGGTGCCGTAGTCCAGCAACCTGACAGGGCGGTCCTGCGGGCGAATTTCGACCGTTCCGGAGACGATGAACCTGCAAGCCAGTTCAATGCGCAATGGATTGATAATTTCCTTTTCCCAGGTCAGCCCGTTTGGTCTGGTCCCATGTGCGGTGCCCGTTAACAGGTAGATGTCATCCCAACGGTTGGGGGTATTTGAGCCCTGAATCCATTCACGGACCCGGGAAGAATTCCAGCTGAACGTGCTGCTGTCGTCAACTCTCTGGACCACACCCACCACTTCGATAGTGAAGTAAAGGTTCCCGTTTTCATTTTCTCCCATGTTGGTGACCACTTTCGTCCCGTCCACGCTATTATCGTTCACATAATAATTCTCAAAACCATGAGTAATGACTGTTCCGGGCTGGCGGTACCTCCCGGTAAAGGTGATGATGATCTTCCCTCTGCGGTACTTGCCATCATGGCATAAACAATTAACATCGCCGAAATCGATGGTCAGTTCACGTGGAAATACAGTGGTATCCAAGGTGACAGTGGCGCATTCACTCAGGAATATCCTATTCCCATCAGTCGATTTAAGATGGTTACCTGTACCGATGTCATAGGCTTCATCAGCCATATCGCTTACATTTTCAAAAGTACTCTCGGCATAAGCATCATCCTGGGAAATAGTTTTATCTTCCAACTGAATGTCGTTGTCTTTTTTGCAACCAGTCACCAAGATTGCAAAACTGGTGAAGGCGATCAATCCTAAAACTAAATTTACTCTTTTCATGTGTTTTAATTTTTTGTGTTTTACCACAATACCGCACAAAGAACTGTTTACCCTACTTTTTCTCGAAAATAGTTATTGGTTAATTGTTAGTGGTTATTGGTTTGTGGTTTGAAATTTGAAATTTGAAATTTGAAATCAAAACTCTGAACTTTAAAACTTTAACTTTGAACTTTGCCCTTTGAACTTTGAACTACTCAAGGTAGATGTCTATCAGCCCCTCCGGAGCTTTCACTTCGATCATTTTCTTCTTCCGGTCTACTTTCAGGATGATCTCACCGGAAATGGGCAGCAGGATTTCCTTTTCGCCGGATGTGATGGCAAAAAGCGGATTATTAGGCAGCTCAATCACCCTGTCGATGATGCCGATATCGCCGCGATGCTCATCATGAATCCTGAAACCGGTCACTTCGTGATAATAAAACTTGTTTCCTTTTAATTTCGGCAGCAATTCAACCGGGAGGTAGATAAAACAACCGACAAGCTTCCCGGCCCCTTCCATGTCTTTCAGGTCGGTTAATTTTAAATTTGCCTTGTTATTTTCAAAATGGATATTTTCCACCATCCAGGGGATCAATTGATCTTTCACTTCGATGAAAAGCATATCCAGTTCCCGGTATTCCTGGGGTTGATCAACGTCGAAGATCGCTTTCAGGCCGCCTTTATAACCGTGGGTGCGGATGATTTTTCCAAGAAGGAAATAGCCTTCATGGATATTTGCAGGTATTGGGCTCATAGGGTAAAATTAATAAAACCAATGGATTAATCCATTGGTTTATTGATTCTGGGCAATAAGTATAGAGTTAAAATTGAAAATTGAAAATTGAAAATTATTTTTAATAATCAATTATGCTTTGGTTTCAGCTTCTTCTTCAGCAGGCTCTACAGACGGTTCTTCAGACGCAATTTCTTCCACTGCAGGTTGTTCTTCAACAACGGGCTCCACTTCAGCAACAACTTCTTCAACAGTGGCTGGCTCTTCTTCGACTACGGGCTCAACTTCAGTCACAACTTCTTCCACGACTGCAGGTTGCTCTTCAACAACGGGCTGCACTTCAGCTACCGGTTCTTCTGCAACGACGTCCTGAGTTTCTGCTTCAGGTTCTTCTTCGGTGGTTTCAGCGGCGTGTTTTGCTTTCAGTTCTTTAGCGCGTTTTGCCTGAAGTTCCTTTGCACGGGTCTCGTTGACTTTCATTTCGGCTTCCATCCGTTTTTTGCGGCCATCTTTGCTCGATAATTCTACCTCTTTGATCTTGGCGACAAATTTTTCCTTTTTCTCCTGCAACCAGGTCTGGAATTTAGCTTCGGCCATTTCTTCAGTCAAAGCGCCTTTTTTCACACCTTTCATCAGGTGATGCTTATATAGTATTCCTTTGAAGGATAAAAGAGCGTTTACCGTATCGGTAGGTTCTGCCCCGGCCTGAAGCCAGTAAAGGGCACGTTCAAAATTGATGTCGATTTCGGTTGGTTTGGACACAGGATTGTAAATGCCAATTCTTTCGATGAATTTCCCGTCCCGTGGTGCACGACCATCCGCAATGACAACGTGGTAAAAAGGAACCCCTTTTTTACCTTTTCTCTGCAATCTGATTTTCGTTGGCATAAATTGTTAATTTTTATCGTTGGATTATATTTCGAAAATTGGGGTGCAAAGATCGGAAAATAATTCCAGATTCCAAATGCCGGGGGATAAATTATCGAAAATTATTCGGGGGTTACGGGTTCGATTGTTCTATTGTTCGATTGTTCAGTTGATCTATTGTTCGATTGTTCAAAAAATTCACACAAATTAAACACAAATTATTTAGTGAAAATTTGTTGAAACAAGACCATTTTCTGACGACCTACTGACTGAACATCTACAT
Organism: Bacteroidales bacterium; assembly: GCA_023229505.1. Taxonomy (NCBI): domain Bacteria; kingdom Pseudomonadati; phylum Bacteroidota; class Bacteroidia; order Bacteroidales; species Bacteroidales bacterium. The sequence continues at coordinate 51,700 of JALNZD010000017.1, forward strand.
TTTAATCCATTTCCCTGACTGGATCATCCGTTGATTCCGGTCATAGATCCGGTAAAGATAAATCCCGGCAGGCAGGCTTGAGACAGTTATGGAATTTGTGCCAGACGAAAGTTCCGCTTCGAATTCCATCCTTCCTGTCAGGTCAAAAAGTTGAAACTCTAACTGATCTAATGGTAAATTAACATTTAACGTCTCGTTCCCGGGATTTGGATATATTGTGAACATGTGTTTGTCCGGTTGAATTTCCTGGGTCCAGACAATAAGACCTTCGCTATCTACTTTTGCCACGTAGATGTCTCTTTCCATATCTTGCGTTTCGTAGTCATATCGGTTTCCAACCATTAAACAACCGCTATCGCTTGTAGCCAGAATGCTGTATAAAAAATAATAAGCATCGCCTCCGTACCAGTTTTCCCATATTGGAGTGATGTCGGGATTGATTTTTATTAAATGGAACCAGGAATCTAATGTGCTAAAGAAAGGATTGTAATAGTCAAAATTGGATGTCCCCCCAACGTATATGTTATTATCATATTTACTAACTCCCTGAAACATCGAAGGGTGATCTCTGAAAGGATTTTTTTTAAATGTCCCGTAATCAATTAAAGATCCTGTTTCTGTTATTGTAAGAACATTTAATGCATAATCATTTGGAGGAAATGCTCCTGATTTTCCGCATATTAATATTTCACCTTGATTAAGGTATATTGGTGAATAAAAATCATACACACGCAATGGAATCGAATCAATATTCAGGCTATCTAAATTCTTGTTAAGAGTAAGTCTTTGACCTGATGTTCCAAAAACTTCTGTGAAATGACTAACAAAGGCATAATATTTTGAGCTGTCTTGACTTTCTATTAAATCGAATGAGAAATGTATTGGAACCCATGAAGTATAAAAATGTGATGTAAGTGAATCACCATTTAAGCTCAACTTGTAAAAGAAAGCATCATTATTATAATTCGTATCTCTATTTTGATTTGTATCTAAACGAGTTGTATAACCCGTTATAACAAAATTGCTGTCTGAATCGATAATGGAATTCATATAAGAAAACCATCGAGATGCAGGAATATCAAGTAATTTCTCATTTACTATAATTAAATTTTTATCAAGTTTCAAATATAATAGTTTGGTAGTTTCAGCATCAATGCGTTTGGAGCCTAGAAGAAATAAGTTATCATTAAAAAAAAATACATTAAAAAACATTGAGGTCCTACTTTCTTGCGATGTGTCAAACACCATTTCATCCATTAATTCTCCTGACGGAGCAAGCCGTATGAGATAAGCTTGTGTAAGGTCTAATTCTTTGGAGTACTTGCGCCCAACAAGAATGAAATTTCCATCATCATCTTCTGTTACACAGTTTATTATCTGATCGTCCGGATTTGATATTGTTGTTTGAAATGTGTATTGTGCATCTAATGTAATGCTAAACGAAATAAACAACGATAATGTAATAATGAATGTCTTTTTCATTTTATAACAATTAAATCCAAAGAGGTCATAACGACCTCTTTGGATGATGATAGAATTATCATAGCTCCTCAGGTGGGTTGGAACTTGTATGCCATACACCATATGTAAATGTAGCAATATGAGACATAAGCCAGCAATCTTCATTCTCATTCTCGCCACAAAGCAAATACATTGTGTCATCCCTTAAATGATACTCAATTAGACTTTTCCCCGTCGGTAGGTACATGTTTGCAATCGTATTTAGTGCATTTTTGTAATACCAAATTTCATCAGTGGAACAACAATGATGATATAATGTTACCGTTTGAAAATCATAAAATAACATATAACTCCCATAGGGATTATTGTTTGTGGGTACATTGTAATAATTTACTTCTATAAATGTTGGATTATCATAATAAGAGTTTCCTGATGGCTTACTTATATCAACACGTGCTAACTGAGCAATTTTGTCAGCAGCATCATGGCCAACGCCAAGGCCAGAGCCATCACATCTTCCAAGTTCCCAGCCCCAATACCACGGGTAATTATTTCCACCAGGTATATCACTTTCTGTTCCAAAACCCGAAGTTACTTTAAAAGTGGCGGCTACTCCACTAATCCCGCTTAATGAAATATCCGCAACAATAAGTTGTTTTTCATTTGAAGTAATTCGATCCTTATGTGCTATGAGGCTATCTATGACCTTATCATAAATACCCGGAATATTAGCAGCGGGAATGAGTCCGTCTGTAAGAGGTACTGCAATAAATGAAGAGTCAATGGTATAACCGTCACGGGAATAACTTGCATCGCCATAAGTATAATTTGCCAAAGCCTCTATGTAATATATGGCATCGTCGACTTCCCACGGACTACCTCCTGATTTCAAAGTGGGATTTTCACGGATGAAATCAATTTCATCTCTGAAGGCAATAATCTTTTTTTCCAATTGAAGGTCCATTAATGACTGTCCGGTTTGGTTATTGGAATTATCATTCCCGATTTTTTCTTTCTGACAGGAATAGATGATCAAACTTGCTATAAAAATAACACTGATACCTAAAAAAGTGAATAAATGTTTGATTTTGAACAACAAAAGGCATTCACCTTTTGTTGTTAATGAAATAGAAAAGACTTGTTTTAAGAAAAAATGGCTGTTTATGGAGCGTACAGCGATTTTGGATCCAAGATGTTAACCAATTATATTTTAATTCTAGCTTCATACCCGCAATTATAATATATAAAGAATCGAAATCTATAGTTGAAAACCACTAGTAAAATAATTTAGCACCTTTCTAAATCAGATATTAAAAAACCAAACTATTTCACAAATGGCGTATTGCAACGAAGATTGAAAGACGAATTTTTAAATCGAAAATGTTCCATGAAATGCGCAATGCGAATTGCGAACTGCGAACTGCGAACCGCGAACTGCGAACCACCGACCGGAAAAACTTCCCCATTTTTATCAACACACCCGTTTCATCCAGTCAATTTATCTATTTTTAGCCATCTAACCTTTAAAACCTAAATCCCAGCTAATCAGATGTTCCTGATTTACGATACCGAAACTACAGGCCTGCCGAGAAACTTTGAGGCGCCTGTCACCGTCCTTGAAAACTGGCCGCGTGTGATCCAGCTTGCCTGGCAATTGCATGATGCCGACGGGAACCTGATCGAAGCGAAAGAATTTATTATCCGGCCGGATAATTTTACCATTCCATACAATGCTGCTAAAATTCATGGCATTACTACTGAATTAGCATTACAGGAAGGCGAAGACCTTAGGCTGGTCCTGGAACAATTTATCAATGCCCTTAGCCGCACAAAGGTGATCGTGGGGCATAATATCGACTTCGACCTTAATATTATAGGTGCTGAATTTTTGCGTTGTGGCTTTGAGAATTACTTCGAAGGGAAAGCCCAGCTTTGCACCAAGCTTGAGTCGGTTGAATACTGCGCCCTTCCGGGTGGACGCGGAGGTGGATTCAAATGGCCCACCCTGGGAGAACTTCATCAAAAGTTGTTTCAGGAAGATTTTCCCGAGGCCCATAACGCAGCTACGGATGTGATGGCAACAGCGCGCTGCTTCCTCGAAATGGTCCGCCTGGGCCTGATTACAGCAGGAAAACTTGGATTGGAACCTGAAGCTGTGAAGGATTTTATCACCAGCCACCCCAATCCGGTTCAGCCGGAGAAAATTACCGTCCGGACCTTTAAGGTGAGCCCAGAAGAGACACAACCGGAAACCATCCCGGAGCCTCAAAAAGAATCCCCTGCTGCCGTTACATCATCTGTCTTTTGCCACCTGCATGTCCATTCGCAATATTCGATCCTGCAAGCTACTGCTGATGTTAAGGATATCATTGAGAAGGCTGTAAAATTTAAATTACCGGCCATCGCCCTGACCGATCATGGTAACCTCTTTGGCGCATTTGCTTTCATCAGCGAAGCCGTTAAAAACAATATCAAGCCCATTATTGGCTGTGAATTTTATGTAGCCATCGAACGGGCCAGGAAGAAATTCACCAAGGATAATCCGGATGTCAGGCATCACCAGGTATTACTTGCGAAGAACTTTACTGGTTATCAAAACCTGTCACGCTTATCTTCACTTGGATTTCTTGAAGGTTTTTATGACGGCGTTCCGCGCGTCGATAAAGCCCTCATCGAACAGTATTGTGATGGATTGATCGCCACGACAGGCGGTATGAAATCGGAAGTGCCTGAACTTATCCTGAATGTCGGCGAGACCCAGGCTGAAGAGGCTTTTCGTTACTGGCACAAGCTGTTCGGGGATGATTTTTATGTCCAGCTTAACCGCCACGGCCTGCCCGAAGAAGAACATGTGAATAAAATACTTATCCAGTTGGCCCATAAATATGGTGTTAAGGTCATTGCAGCCAATAATGCCTATTACCTGGAAAAAGAAGATGCCGAAATCCATGATATGCTGATTTGCCTGCAAACCAACGAATACCAGGCAACTCCGGTTGGACACGGCAGAGGCTTCCGGTTCGGGTTCCCGAACAATGAGTTTTACCTGAAGAGCCAGGAGGAAATGCTGGAATTGTTCCGTGATATCCCTGAAGCAATCGATAACATTGCAGAAATAATAGATAAGATCGAAGCTTTCCCCATCAGGCGTGAACCACTGATGCCGGATTACACCATACCTGAAAATTTTTCCGATGCAAATGAATACCTCCGCTATGTGACTTACCTGGGCGCAGAGGAAAGATATAGTGAGGTTACCCCGGACCTGAGCGAGCGGATCGACTTTGAACTGGCCACTATCAGGAAGATGGGCTATCCTGGCTATTTTCTTATCGTTCAGGAAATCCTTCACCAGGCCCGGGAGATGGATGTTTCCGTGGGACCTGGACGCGGATCGGCCGCGGGCTCGGTGGTCGCTTTCTGCCTGAGGATTACCGATATCGATCCGATCAGGTATAATCTTCTTTTTGAACGATTCCTCAATCCCGACCGGGTTTCACTTCCTGATATCGATATTGATTTTGATGAAGATGGAAGGGAACGCGTGCTGAAGTGGGTAGTGGAAAAGTATGGCGCCGGCAGGGTGGCCCAGGTGATCACCTTTGGTAAAATGGCTCCCAAAGGCGCCATCCGCGATATCGCCCGCGTGAAACAACTACCGCTGAATGAGTCTGACCGCCTGGCCAAACTCGTATCCATGAAGCCTGGGACAACTTTCCGGACGGCCTACACCGAATCACCTGACCTGCTCAGGGAAAGGAAAGAAGGTGAAGCCCTGGTGATGGAAACACTCAAAGGCGCAGAAAGGATCGAAGGTCAGATCAGGAATACCGGAACGCATGCCTGTGGTATCATCATCGGCAAAAGCGAACTTATCGACCTGATCCCGCTTAGTATCACAAAGGAATCCGATATGCTGGCCACGCAATTTGACGGAAGCCAGATCGGAAGCGTAGGGATGCTCAAAATGGACTTCCTGGGGCTGAAGACCTTGTCGATTATCAAGGATACGCTGATCAACATAAAGAAATCAAAAAAGATAGACCTCGATATCGAAACAATCACCTTCGATGATCCTGAGACATTTAAACTATACTCCCGTGGTGATACCAACGGCATCTTCCAGTTTGAATCGGAAGGGATGAAAAAACATCTCAGGGATCTGAAGCCCAACCGCTTTGAGGACCTGATCGCCATGAACGCCCTTTACCGCCCGGGGCCGATGGAATATATCCCCAACTTTATCAATCGTAAACATGGCCGGGAGAAGATCGAGTATTCCCTCCCGGAAATGGAGGAGATACTGAAAGAAACATACGGCATTACTGTTTACCAGGAGCAGGTCATGCTGCTTTCCCAGAAACTTGCAGGGTTTACGAAGGGTGAAGCAGATGAGCTAAGGAAAGGGATAGGTAAGAAGAAAAAAGAGATTATGGCCCCACTGAACGCGAAGTTCATAGCAGGTATAAAAATGAACGGCTTTGATGAAGAGCTGGCCAATAAAATCTGGACTGACTGGGAAGCCTTTGCCGGTTACGCTTTCAACAAATCACATTCAACCTGTTACGCGGTAGTTTCTTACCGGATGGCTTACCTTAAGGCCCATTACCCCGCAGAATTCATGGCTGCGGTGCTCAGCAGGCATCTCAGCGAGATCAAGAAGATCACTTTTTTCATCGATGAGTGCAAACACTTGAATATCCCTGTACTTGGCCCTGATGTCAATGAAAGCGAACTGCATTTTGTGGTGAATAAAAAAGGGGGCATCCGTTTTGGTATGGCTGCCATTAAAGGGATAGGGGAGTCCGCCGTCAATGCCATCATTGAAGAGCGGGATACAAATGGCCCATTCAGGAGTATTTTCGACTTTGCCAAACGCATCAATTTGCGCGCTGTGAATAAACGTGCGATGGAAGCCCTGGGAAAAGCAGGGGCATTCGATTGCTTCGAAGGCATCCACCGGGCGCAGTATTTCCAGCAGGAGAATTCCGAAGATGCTTTTTTCCTGGAAAAGATCGTTCGCCATGCGGCTCTTTTCCAGGAAAAACAACAGGCTTCCCAACATTCACTATTTGGCGATGATCTGACGGTCGACATGCAGGATCCAAAAATCCCCGATTGTCCACCATGGTCGAAACATCAGCAATTGAAGAACGAACGGGAAGTCACGGGTTTTTATATTTCAGGGCATCCGCTGGATGAGTATAAGGCCGAAATCGACGCCTTTTGCAATATAACTTTCCAGGATTTGAACAGCGGGTTAAGCCTGCACATGAATAAAGCCCTCTCTTTTGCCGGCATTATCAATGCGGCAGAGATCCGCACCGCTAAGACCGGTAATCAATATGCCAATTTTGAGCTTGAAGATTTTTCAGACGCCTACCGACTTTCCCTTTTTTCTGATGATTTTATGCGCTTTAAATACCTGCTGGTGGAAGGCACTTATGTGCTGATCTTTGCCCGCATCGAAGTCAATAAGAAAAACAACCGTCCTGAAGTCCGGGTTAAAAATATGGTTCTCCTTGCAGAAGCCATGGAGAAATTTTGCAAATCTATCAGCGTGACGGTTGAACTGGATAAACTCGACAGCGAATTTATCAGGGAGCTAACTAAAATTGTTCGTTCCCATCCTGGCGAGTGTGAAATGAACCTTCGGATAAAAGATACCGGAGATGGTCTATTGCTTGGGTTACACCCCAGGAAATTCAGAATAAACCCATCTGGTTTTGTCCATGCCGTCTCGGGTTTGGAGCCGTTGGAAATCAAATTGAACGGCTTTCAGATGAATGGATGAAAATATGAACCTGAGAAGATTTCAAGGACGAATTTTTATTAATTTTGACCCCTGATAATTAACTAAAAATAATTAGATATGGCTTTAGAAATCACTGATGCGAATTTCCAGGAAACAGTCCTGAATTCAGACAAACCGGTTATAGTTGACTTTTGGGCGGAATGGTGCGGCCCTTGCCGTATGGTCGGACCGATTGTCGAGGAAATAGGACGCGAATACAGTGGAACGGTCGTAGTTGGAAAAGTAAATGTAGATCATAACCCGGGAATTACTGCCAAATTTGGTATCCGTAATATTCCTACGCTGCTCTTCTTCAAAGGCGGACAAGTAGTTGATAAACAAGTTGGTGCTGTGCCGAAGCAGATTATTGTCGGCAAACTTCAGTCACACTTATAGAATTATTTTATTGACATTTTCAATCGATCATAACCGGCTTCAACAGTTCGGTTCACTTGAATTCCTTGCCAGGCAAGTCGTAGAAGGGTTTATAGTTGGTCTGCACCAGAGCCCTTTCCACGGCTTTTCTGTTGAATTCGCCGAACACCGGCTTTACAACGCAGGAGAATCGATCAAAAACATCGATTGGAAGTTGTATGGCCGCACGGATAAACTTTTTGTCAAAAGGTTCGAAGAGGAGACCAACCTGCGGTGCCAGCTGGTGATCGATAATTCTTCATCGATGTATTACCCGGTCTGTGAAAAACCAAGCATCGACCAGCCTAACAAAATTACATTTTCAATTTATGCAGCCGCTGCCCTTATGAATCTGATGCGAAGGCAGCGGGATGCCGTAGGGTTGAACATTTTTGCGGAGCAGATCGGATTTTCTTCCGTGGCCAAATCAAGTTCAGTGCATTTTAAGTACCTCTATTCGGAACTTGAAAAGATGCTGGAACCCATCCCTGTTGAAATGAAGCGCAATACAGCTGCGACTGCTGCTCTTCACGAAATTGCCGATAATATCCATAAACGCTCGCTCGTTGTGATCTTTTCCGATATGTTCGAAGCCACAGGAAGTAGTTCCGGCCTTTTTTCAGCACTGCAGCACCTCCGGCATAACAAACATGAAGTTGTCCTGTTTCATGTGATTGATAAAAAGCAGGAGATTGATTTCGATTTTGATAACAGACCTTACAAGTTTATAGACTTGGAAAGTGGACGGCAGGTTAAAGTCAATCCTCTTGAAGTCAAAGCCGAATATAACCGCTCTGTGCAGGCTTTTACTACCGAATTGAAAATTAAGTGCGGGCAATACCGGATAGATTTCGTGGAAGCCGATATCAATGCCGGTTTTGAACAGATACTTCTCCCATACCTGCTGAAAAGAGAGAAGCTTTATTAACCCGGCAATTTAATCCTGGCCTGGATTTCAATTTCGTTCTGGCGGTTCCTGTCAACTTCATCCCATCCCGAACCAATATGACGGTTTTTATAATAAACGGTTGATAACCTCAGCCATAAGTCCAGCCAATCTACCGGCGTCCACCTGAACATCATGATCCCCCGGATTCCTTTCCCGTAATGCATGAATGAAGTGAAATCATAAAGCACATCATTTTCATAGGCGTAAATTCTGTTATCATAATCGGGAACATCGAAAAAGCACACCCTGAGCCAGATTTTTGCATCTATCATGGAAGGGGAAAACTCAATATCCTGGAATATCAACCAGCCAGGATTGAGAGCCTGAACTTTTTTGGGTGCGAGGTCACACTCCACACGGGTTTTGAATCTAAATCCCGGCTTTGCTTCAAAACGTCCTTCCAGGCGCAGCTTATACTGAGATAAATTTAAAGGATGACTAATCCAGGCGGAACTTTCAGGATCTGTCGCAGAATTTTGAAGGTACCTGAAGGAAAAAGCCATTGACCGGGCCTGTGGCCATGCTTTTTCTACTAATACCCTGACCTCTTTTCGATCTGACGGCGCGTTCAGGTCATAACTTGCCCAAACTGAACGCGAAATATCAGTCATTAATCCGACAAGCCATTTTTTCGGCAATTCAACCTTGATATCAACCTGAAGGCCGTTTTGTCCGGAATTACGGCTTGAAGAGATGAAGCCTGATCCATACAAGTTTTGATAGTCAACAGCGAAATAGCGGTGAACAATACTAATCTGAGCTCCAGGCGCAGGCATCATTTCAATCCCGGTTACCACCGCCATGGCTTTGTTCCTACAGACGGATGTTTCGTTGAATATATGCACTTTGTGTAACCAGAAGGTTGAAGAAATTCCGGCAATAAGATTAGACCTGCCAGTAAATTCAAATTTCGCATAAGGCCGGCTGCTTTTAACTACTGATGCGTCAAATTGGTTATACATCGCTATAATCCCTGTTTTCAGCCAGTTGTTGGCATAAACCAGGAAGCCGCCGATTACCTTTTCCCCGATTGTTTTCCTGTTGCTCAATTCGCTGATAGTACGGTGCATCCCTGATTTATCAATAGAGGAAAATGATACAGGATTGCCCAGGCTGTCGGTGACAATGGAGATGCCATCAATTTTTTGAAATGAAGCAAACCCTGTTAGTGAAAACCTGCCAGGTCCGGCACTAAAAGCAACTCCCCTGAAGAATCCTGTTTCGCTGACCGATGTCTGGGGCCGGATCCGATTTGCCATCCCCGCCATTCCATTACGGCCTTTAATGACCGATTGCCCTCCTGCCAGGTTTATGCCGTAACCGAAACTGACCCTGTAATTACCTAAAATCATAGACTTGACCGGCCCCAGGTTCTTTAAGTGCAGATATCCCGAAAACAGGTCAGGAGTTTTGATTTTCATTGAAATTAAAGATGAAGAAATGAGGAAAGGCTCCCCTGGATCTTTTTCCATCCTCAGGCCCATAGCAAGTTTGTTCCTGTATTCAAGGTCGTAACGCATCGCTAATCTGAAAGGAGATCCTGAATAGACAGGTTCTCCGGGATTTTCACTATCAGTGTTTACCTGCTCATAACCTTTACTTTTTTCAGTGTTGAAGGCAGTTTTAAGAATCAGGCTCTGATGTACAGACCGGAAGCTGAACTTCTTAAAAGTCCTTGGCTTTTTAGGGAGATCAACGGTAACTAATGGAATCACCTTTCGGACAGCCTGAAAGTCCCATCCTTCGATGAATGAGAGTTCATAGACTGAAAGAAGGTTTCCATAAATCAGCCGGTATTCTTTCAGTTTATTAAGTTGGAAAAGGCTGATGATTTTATACTCCATGAGCCAATCTGCTTCTTCCGTGTTGATGCCAAGGGGATCTTCAAGCCATTGGTCGATAATATCCTGCCATTCTTCTAAAGTTGAAAGATAGGCCTCATCCGATGCCAGAATTTCTTCGGCATAATCTTCATAGGCCGTGACCTGTCGATTGTTTTCCTGTGATTTGACGAGACATGGGAATGAAATGAGCAGAAAGGCAGTCAGCACAAATGCGGCCGGATATCTTCCATTAGTATTCATTTAATATCATATTGGAGTGATATCTGCGGGGTAAAACCTAGGTATTGGTGATAGGCAGAGGAAAATTCAAAAAGAAGCCGGTTATGGCGTAAACCTGTACCAAATGAGTAAGAAGCCGGGAAAATCCTTATACCGCCCCTGATGAAAAAAATATCCCTGAAGATATACTCCATCCCGATCTTCAGACATGGAGAGAGGTCCAGGTCCTTTTCACATTCGGCATGTATGAACAAAGCGGGTGAATACTGAAATGACATACCAAGTTTGAGTATAGCAGGCAGGGTTGCATTATCTTTACTTTTATAATACAATTGAAAGGGATTGAAGGTGGCAAAAGCCAGGTTTACTTTTTTTGAAAGAACGATAATGGTGCCTAATTCATAACTGACCTGGTGAAGAGGCGGGGCTTCTCCTCCCGCTTTTTGAAAGACATAGACAAGGCTGATCCCTGTGAGGACATGTTCCCCAAATTGCCGCCCATAGCCGAGGCTGACCTTTTGATCGATAAAAGCCTGGTATCCTGAAAATATGGTGAAAATGCCCAGGCAGCCTTTACCGGCAGGAATCGATGCAGCAATGGCATAATATCCCAGCTCCTTCATAAGATATCGCTGTTCCGCGTTTGTTGCCAATGAAATATGATTATACCTGGCCAACCCGGCCGGGTTGTTAGCCACGGCCCAGGCATCTTCCAATCCTGCTGAGACCCCTGCTAATGAGGCGCTTCTTGCCCCTGCAGCGGTCGTTTGACATTTTAACTGTAACCAGGGAACCAGCACCATCACGCATACAAGTACCCTCCATATTAACCTGATGCTCATTATAATTTATTTTGAATTTGAAATCAGTGGAACAGTGGAACGGTGAAACAGTGGAACCGAAACTTAAATTTTCAATTTTCAATTTTCAATTTGATATTACTGGTTAATCCGTTTTTTCCTCATTTTATACCCGGTCAAAACAGTAAAAAAAATAATTTTGTTAAAAAAAACATGGATACTATCTTATTTGAATTCCTCAGAGATCTGAAAACCAATAATAACCGTGAATGGTTTCAGGCTAACAAAGACCGTTATAACCAGGCGCGGCTGGCATTTGAATCTTTTATCAATGAATTGATCCCCCTGATCAGAACTGTTGATCCACTGGTTGATATGATCACGGCAAAGGATTGTGTATTCAGGATTTATCGCGATGTACGCTTTTCTGCTGACAAGGCACCTTATAAGACCAATATGGGTGCCTATATTGCCAGGGGTGGGAAAAGTTCAGTCATGGCGGGTTATTATGTCCATTTCGAACACGGGGAATCATTCCTGGCAGGTGGGCTTTATATGCCGCCTGCAGAAACCCTGAAGAAAATCCGGGATGAGATTTATTACCAGGCCGAAGATTTAAAAAAAATAATCTACAGAAAAGAATTTACTGATTGTTTCGGGCAGTTGGATGATCCGGGAAAGATGAAGAATCCTCCGAAAGGTTATTCAAAGGAATTCCGTGATATAGACCTCCTGAAATTCCGCAGTTATGCTGCCATGCACCCTGTTCCTGACCATGTTGCCTTATCAGAAAGCTACCTCAATTATGCAGTAGAAGTGTTCCGGACCTTATATCCCCTTAATGCATACTTTAACAGGATGTTTGCCTGAAACGAAAGTATTTGAAAGGTATTGATTTGCATTATCTTATGAAAAAGGAAAGTTCTGATCCAAAAGGATAGTTTCCGAAAACTGACCCAAAGCTACCGTTAACTGATTTGTTCTTTACCAGTTTCAGGATGAGAGATATCTTTGTCTCGGATTAATTGGTTAATTATTTCCTACTTCAGAGGCTTTTGGGGGTTTGGTTAAATTGGTTTACTTTACTTCAAAAGTCCTATCTCACCTAAAACTAGTAAGACTTGGCAAAAGCAACCCCGGCTCCGTCGGGGTTGTTTTATTTTAGGGACTCCATCCCAAAGTATGGAATCCCTTATTTATTAAGTGTCGATTTTTTTAAGCGTCGATGTTTGCGTATTTGGCATGGGTCTCAATGAATTCCCTTCTTGGCGGGACATCATCACCCATGAGCATGGAGAAAACACGGTCGGCTTCAGTGCCGTTTTCAATGGTAACCTGGCGCAGGGTTCGGAATGCCGGGTTCATGGTCGTATCCCACAATTGTTCGGCATTCATTTCGCCAAGACCTTTATAACGCTGTATGTGAACGTTTTTTTCACTTCCAGTGGCAGAAAATTCCCTTACGGTAGCTTCCCGCTCTTCTTCGGTCCAGCAATAACGCTCATTCTTCCCGCTTTTGATCAGGTAGAGGGGAGGGGTGGCAATATAAACATAACCCTGCTCGATCAGATCATTCATATACCTGAAAAAGAAAGTGAGGATCAGGGTAGCGATATGGCTGCCATCAACGTCAGCATCAGTCATGATGATGACCTTATGATAACGAAGCTTATCCAGGTTCAGCGCTTTGGTGTCTTCTTCAGTACCGATGGAAACACCCAGGGCAGTGAAAATATTCTTGATTTCTTCATTATCGAAGATTTTATGCACCATGGCTTTCTCTACGTTGAGGATCTTGCCCCTCAGGGGAAGGATCGCCTGAAAAGCCCTGTCCCGCCCTTGTTTTGCTGTTCCACCGGCTGAATCTCCCTCGACCAGGTAAATTTCTGATTTGGCAGGGTCTCTTTCGGAGCAATCCGATAGTTTCCCCGGTAATCCTGAACCGGTGAGCACGTTTTTCCTTTGCACCAGTTCGCGGGCTTTTCGGGCGGCATGACGGGCCATGGCGGCTAAAATCACTTTATCAACGATGATCCTGGCGACTTTCGGGTGTTCTTCCAGGTAATAAGCCAGATATTCCGAAACGAGCTGGTCGACAGCCCCCATTACTTCATTATTGCCAAGTTTTGTTTTTGTCTGGCCTTCGAACTGGGGCTCCTGGACTTTAACCGATATGATGGCAGTAAGTCCTTCCCGGAAGTCATCCCCGTTAATGTCGAATTTCAATTTTGAAAGAAATCCTGCTTTATCGGCATAGGCTTTCAGGGTGCGGGTAAGCCCCCTCCTGAAACCTGCAAGGTGTGTGCCTCCTTCATGGGTATTAATGTTATTGACGTAAGCGTGAATATTCTCCGCAAAAGAAGTATTGTATTGCAGGGCAATTTCCATGGGAATATCGCTCTTTTCCCCTTCGATGGTTATGGGATCGGACATTAGTGCTTCCCGGTTAACATCGAGGTATTTGATGAAATCCTTCAGCCCTTCTTCAGAGTAAAATTCAGTTGAGAGAAAGCTGCCATCTTCGTTTCGTTGACGCTCGTCGGTGATTGTCAGCCGGATGCCTTTGTTCAGGAAAGCCAGCTCACGCAATCGGGTTGAGATCAATTCATAATCGTATTCGGTGACAATGAAGATGCTATCGTCTGGCGTAAAAGTCACCTGGGTTCCGGTTTTATCCGTTTCCCCGATCACTTTGACACTATAGACCGGCTTTCCATAATTGTATTCCTGCTGGAAAATCTTTCCTTCCCTGTAAATAGTGGCGACAAGTTTTTTCGAAAGGGCATTGACGCAGGAGACCCCGACGCCATGCAATCCTCCCGATACTTTATAAGAACCTTTGTCAAATTTTCCACCGGCATGAAGGACAGTCATAACCACTTCCAGTGCAGACCGGTTTTCCTTTTCGTGCAGCCCCGTAGGGATGCCACGGCCATTGTCGATTACGGTGATTGAATTGCCTTCATGTATGATCAGATCGATGCGGTCACAAAATCCGCCAAGGGCTTCGTCGATGGAGTTGTCGACCACTTCATGCACCAAATGGTGCAAACCCCGCTGGCTGATGTCGCCAATGTACATCGCCGGACGCTTGCGGACGGCTTCCAAACCCTCCAGAACCTGTATATTGTCAGCTGTATATTCCTGTGCCTGTAAGTTTTTTTCTTCTGCAGTCATAATCAATTAGTTACATAAAAATAGATAAGTTAACAAATTTACGGATTTTTCCTGAATAAAATTGAGAAAACATCAGTAAAATCAAGCATTTTATTAACAAAATCGTGTTGAAAGGATTAGGGCTTATTTCAGAAGGTTAATTTGACCCCGGCCATCATCTGGATGCCCTGTACCGGATACTGATACCATCGCTGGTAATGTTGATTCAATATATTACTGGCATCTATATAAGCTGAAATCATTTTATTGACCTGGTACTCGAAACCAAGGCCCAGGTCAAATGCTCCGCTGACCTTGACAGGGACGACTTCACCTGCTTCAAATGTCCGTGCATATTTTGATCCTAATGCCAGGACTGAAGCCCTGATGGTGTATTTTTCCATTAAAGTATATCCGGCATCCAGTCCGATTTCAAAGTTTGGCATTTGCCATGCTTTCACTTCATCCTTAGGAATATAATGATAATAAGCAGCCATTAAGCGGGCCGAGAATTGGTTGACCTGCATATAACCCAGGCTGGCTTTAATTTTTAGCAGGTTGATGTCTTCATAAATGACATCGAACTTATTCTGTAAAACCAGCGATGTGTCAGTCACAAACAGTGGCATGTCATTCAGGTAAGAGTAATAGGCCTCGGCCAGAAAATTCAACCCGCCGGCATTACCTGTAATCCCGCCTCCGATCTTGATTCGCTCGTCAGTATAATAAATCAGGGGAGTGGAGGTCATAAAAGGGTTGATCCCGGCCAGGCTCCTGAAAGAATTAATTGACCTGTTCCCGGAGACCTCCGCGAAAGCTTTAAGTTTTTCATCTATGATCACAACTTCGGCTTTCAATACAGGGAATGCATCCATTCCCATAGTTGTTTGATTGGCAGAGCTTCCGGCTGCAATATTGATGTTCAATCCTGCTTCAAACCTGTATTGCCCGAACCCAAACCGGTAGATGGGCCTGATCAGGATAAATAAAGGGTTGGAAGATGAGATGGAGTCCTTGTAATTCAAGTAATCCAACCCCAAATCCAGGGCAAAAGAATGCTTAAAATCATTGCCAATGGTTTTAAATCCTTTATCCAGATCAGTAATAAAAGATACCTGGGATTCCCTCGTGCCATAGAAGTCGGAGAAGTAATGAAGTCCAAGCCGGAAAAGGTGGTTCAGCTTATACTTTTCTTTGTAATTGCTGCTGTATTCCGCATTGCCTTGCAAATGCTGAAATCTTTGCCGGATATCATCTTTGGAATATTGTACGTCAGGAAAATTGTCGGGAACGAATCCATAAAAATGAACTACATCACGGTTGTAACCAATATCGGCAGACAAGGTATGATTTTTCGAAAATGTCTTTCCGTAGACTGAAATGAGGTTATGACTGTAACCACTAGGGGGATACCCTTTTATTTTTCCCTGGGAAGAATGGTGCTTAAGCCTGGCCCCAAACTGGTATTTTTCCGATCGAAGAGAGCTGGCCATAAACTCCAGGTATGGCGTTGTATAATTACCGAACCCGACTTTTGCATAATTTCTGTATATCTCGTCCTGTTCCCCTTCACTGAATTTCATAGGCTCGACCGGATCAAGTTCCAGGCGGGTTTCAAGTCTTTTCGTTACATAATCATATTCGAAAGAAGGAGTGTCCTGTTCACCCGGGGTTATTTCCGGTCTGAAAGGTATTTTAGTGGCATCGCTGATGGAAGGAATGTAAGGTGCGATGATGGTCACCTCTTCATTTTGCCCCTGTCCGTATGAGAAATAACCGCTAAATACCAATATACTGATGGATATCAGATAAATTAAAAAGTTTCTCTTTAGGATCTTCGTTATCATGGTCTTCAAAATGAATTAAATCCGGAATAATCAGTTTATCAATTACTTAAAGCATCCAGCTTTTCCTTTGCAACAGCGCCCAATTCAGGGCCTTTATAATTATCAAGCACACTCTGAAGTGTTTGCCGGGCCTGAAATTCATTGCCATTCTTTAAAAAGATATCGGACAAAAGGATAAAACCTTTGGCTACCCAGTAATCAAAAGCCGCAAAATTCTCTGCCAGCGCATATATACGTTCTTCAGCCTCGACCAGGCGCCCTGTCTGGAAGGCAATCACTGCCAGCTGATAGCTGGCTTCAGCCCCGGTTTCGGTGCCGGAAAGCTTTCCGGAGATAGAAAACTCGAATTCAGCCTGTGTAAGGTCCTCCTGGGCGAGATAACTTTGGCCAAGGATAAAATGAGTTTCATTTGTAAGCTCTGCCGATGCTTTTCCGGAAGAAAGAAGTTTCTGCGCAGCCATGGCCGCTGAAGGAAAGTTTTTTAACCTGTAATGGCATCTCATCTGGCCGGTTAGCGAGGCAATTGTATTGTCAGGATCTTCAGCCACCATTTCCAGTTGCTCAAACAGTGGTAAAGCGGCTGAATAGTTGCCTTCAGAATACTCCATTGATGAAGCTGTGGCAAGAGCGGCTTCTGAGAAACGGGAACGCGGTTTTTCCGCTACCATCTTAAATCCTTCCAATGCCTGGCTTAACTGATTAGATTTTAAGTAACATTCAGACTGGTAATAATATGCGTTAGCGACAAAAGCACCGTCCGGGAAGCTATCCAGGTATTTTTTGAAGGAGTTGATGGCCTGGTCGCACTTTCCCTGCATGTAAAGATTCTCGGCCACTTCATAGTTCAGGGAATCTTCTTCGGATGAATTAATTTCGGCAAAAGACAATCCTTTTGCATAAACGTAATACTGGTCGACCTGTCCGGTTTCAATGTAGATATTCTTCAATGCGGCAAGTGCTTCCTGAGCTTCCTGGGTCCCCGGGAATTTCTCTGTCACATATTTGAAAGAGCTGATAGCCTGATTATAATCGTTCCTGTTAAAATAGATAAATCCCTTTCTTAGCGATGCCTGGATGGCTTTTCCTGTAGATGGGTAACCTTGTACAAGCTTATCAAAATAAACCAGTGCCTGGTTTTCCTGGTTGAGCAGGATATAGGATAAAGCCGTTTCGTAAAGGGCATCATCGAGATATCCGGATTTTGGATAATTATTGATCAGGACCTTCATGACATCAATCTTCCGGTTGAAATCCCCTTTAGCACCTTCAGAAAGGGCTTTATAATAAAGGGCATAATCCATTGAGGCTTCTTTTGCCAGGATTGCTTTGTCGTAATTCTTTATAGCCAGGTCATACTTTTTGGAAATGAAGCAGGCGTCGCCCAACCGGAGATATGCATCAGATATGAGCTTTGGATCGCGCGACTGGCCTGCTTCCAGGAACTTGTTGAATTGCGTGATGGCATCACCATATTCTTTCTGGTTGAAATATGCATAGCCAAGATTGTAGTATGCATTGCCATAAAACGATGATCCTTTGGCCTGTTTCGAATTCAGGAAGTCTTTGTAATATTTTATCGCAGCCGGATAATTATTCTGGCGGTAAAATATTTCTCCGACCCAATAGAGTGATTCGGCCCGTATGGATTCATCATAATTGAGTTCAGAAGCTTTTTGATACAGGTCGAGGGCTCCTTCCAGGTCTTGCATATTGAAAAGCTCAGCAGCACGGTAATAAAGGATTTTCTGGTAAGCAGCCTGCAGTTGCTCATTCTTGTTATTGATCAATTCCATGGATACCAACGCTTGCTTGTAATTTTTGGAAGAGAGGTATAATTGGGAAAGATAACCAAAGCCTTCATCTGAGCGGGGCGAATCCGGATGGTCCTTCAGATAGGATTCAAGCAGGCTGATGGATTCATTGTAAGGATTGAAGGGCGATTCCAGACAGATCTTAACATAGTCAAACAGCGCCTCTTCGGCCAGTTCATTGTCAAATCCGTCTTTATAAGCAGATAAGAAAGCATTGCCGGCATATTTTTTCTGCCCGGTTTCATTATAACAAACACCCAGGTAATAGCTGGCGTTCTGCGACAGAGCATCATTCTGGCGGATGACTTGCTGGAAATTAGTAATGGCATTTTTATATTCTCCGGCTTTGTAATTCACAAACCCAAGCAGGTAGTGGTCTTCCCGGCTGAGCGAATTCCTGTTTGACTGTTCATAAATACCAAAATAGAGAGCGGCATTTTTATAATCCTCCGCGTTGAAAAATGCGTTCCCGGTGATCCGGGCGATTTCCGCCTTATTGGTGTTATTGGACGACTCAATCATAGCAGGGCCAATGGCCATGATCTTTTCATAATCGCCCAGGTAGTGATAGATCTGGATTTTATATAGTGGGATGATCTTCTGATAGTGGCGATCGCTTTCGAGTTCTTCGAATGATTTTAAAGCCTGTTTATAGTTCCCCTGAAGATAATCAATATGTGCAAGGAAATATTTAGATTGCCCGTAATAAGGCGATTTCTGGTTGCTGATACGTTGAAAATAGGCTTTTGCTGTAGCCGGGTCTCCGGATTTCAGCTGGGAATAGCCGACCATAAAATAGAGCTCTTCCCGGCTGGCTTTACCGAGGCCGGAAACATTAACACCCTGGAAAGCCTTGATAGCGTCTTTAAACTTATTATCCCTGAAATATATTTTCCCGAGGTAAAGGTTGGCTTCACCGGCCAGGGCATTCTCAGGGTAAGTTTCGATGAACCGGCTTATTTTAGCAGGGGCATCAGCATTATTCAGCTCTGCGGCACTGATTGCTTCGTGAAAGGCAGCGCTGGTTGTTATTTCGGGATCATCAATAGTCAGATTGCCGGAGATATCGTGATATACCTGGCGTGCTGAGCCGAAATTCCTTTGCCGGAACAGATCATCTGCCAGCCGGTAGTCCAGTCCGGGTTGCTGAAATGTGGCGTTTTCCTGGCCAAAGCCCGTGAACTGCAAATTGATGAACAATAAAACAGGGATGAAAATCCTTCTCGGTTTAAAACTCATGGTTTATTAGATATACAAGGGTTTCAAAGGTAGAAAATCGACCGATAGGGATGCTTTAGGAGGATTTAACTTATTAACAAATGATTCTTAATTCGAACGGCAGAAGGTAATTATTATTGTTAAGATGCTAATTTGCCGACCCTTTTAAAAGTCGGCTCAGGGTCAAAATGGAAGAGGCTGCCCCATTATCCGGAGGCAGCCTCTGTTAGTTTCGGGCTGGCAGCCCTGTAAGCAGGATTCTGTATGTCCCCGCGAAAGCGGGGATCTCCACCATTTATCTTGGCCAGGCGTCACCGCCTGGCTCCAGCGGCCTACCCGTTCCGACTCCCTTTGTTTCCGCAGGATTCACGCGGGCAGCATGATGAGGGTAAATGCTTTTCAGGAAAGCGTTTACCCTGATCGGAACATATTTGGCCTTGCAACCCATAAGGTTTACCCGCCCGCCGTGTCACCACGGCGCGCCGTGGGCTCTTACCCCACATTTTCACCCTTATCCCGAGTGACTCGGGACGGTTATTTTCTGTGGCACTTGCTGTGCAATCCCCGCGCAAGCGGGAATCTCCTTCCCGTTAGGAAGTATGGCGCCCTGTGTTGTCCCGACTTTCCTCCCCCGCCTTGCGACGGAAGCGGCAGAGCGGACTGCCAGCCGGGTGCAAAAGTACAACAAAAATGCCAAAGTAGGCCAGGCCCGCTGAGACCGTATATTAAACCTAATGACTTTTGAAAGAATTATTAATTTTACGGAGGATGAACAACCTTCCTGTTAAATCGTTTGATTTAATTAATTCATGAAGGACCTCAGCGTAGGAAAAGAAAGCAGGATAATCTTCCAGTTTGCATTGCCCATGCTATTGGGCAATGTCTTTCAGCAGTTATATACTATTATCAACAGCATCATTGTTGGCAACTTCATCGGAAAGCAAGCCCTTGCAGCCGTCGGTGCTTCATTTCCACTCCTCTTTACCTTGATTTCTTTGGTAATTGGCGTTGGTATCGGCGCTACCATCATTATTGCGCAATATTTCGGAGCTAAGGACATAAAGAATGTCATCCGGACCATAGACACACTCTTTGTATTTATGTTCTTTGCTTCAATCCTGACGACTTTAATAGGCATAATATTAAGCAAACCGATTTTTCAGCTTATTCAGCTTCCGGCAGATATCCTTCCCTATGCTGTTGATTATTTCAATATTTACATGCTGGGATCAGTTTTCTTTTTCGGCTTTAACAGCATCACATCCATACTGAGGGGAATGGGTGATTCGAAAACCCCTCTCTATTTCCTTATCATCTCAACCATCCTGAATATAGCTCTGGACCTGATCTTTGTGGTGGGCTTCAAATTTGGCGTGAAAAGCGTGGCTTTGGCAACGGTCATCTCACAGGCTGTCGCCTTGATTCTTGCCATCATGTACCTGAACAGGACCCATGATTTCATAAACCTGAGCTGGCGAAGACTGGAGTTCGACAGGGAAATTTTGAATAAAAGCCTGAAAATTGGATTTCCGGTCGGATTTCAGCAAGCTTTTGTCGCATTGAGCATGCTTGCGATGTACTGGCTGGTGAACCGATTCGGTACCGATGCCACTGCTGCCTACAGCGTTGTCTTCCGGATCGATACCTTTGCCTCCATGCCGGCCATGAACTTCGCAATGGCGCTCTCTGCCTTTGTCGGACAAAACCTGGGGGCCCAAAAACCGGAACGCGTTAGACATGGTTTGTTATCCACTTTTTATATGACAACTGCCATCTCGATTGCAATTTCTTTGATCGGCATTTTCTTTGCAGGGCCCTTGATGAGATTATTTACCAAAGACCTGGAAGTAATAGCAATAGGTAAAGGCTATCTTCAGATCGTAAGCGGTTTTTACGTTGTTTTCTCCACAATGTTCATAGTAGGCGGGGTGATGCGGGGTGCAGGCGACACGTTTATCCCCATGCTGATCACCTTTTTTGCCTTGTGGGTCGTGCGCATACCTGTCGGTTATTTTCTGTCTGAAAAATGGGGCTATCACGGCATCTGGTGGGCAGTTCCGATTGCATGGGTTGTAGGGCTCGGCCTTTCATTCCTTTATTATATGACCGGCCGGTGGAAGAGAAAGGTTGTGGTTAGGCATGCCTGATGGGAAATGGAGGGAGCTGTCAATCCCCGAAAGTTTCGCGCTTGTAAATGAGTGAATAAGCCAGAACTGTACCGCTGGACTTCATCACTGTTTCAACTGTTGCCTGCAAAAGCTCTCCTTCAGGGCTGTAAACCCGGAAAATTTCGTGATTCAGGTCGCCGTTCAGATCGGTTTCTACCTGGTGGATGACGTTCCCCTGTTCATCAAAGGAGAATTCCGTAGTATTTTTCCTTTGCTTATTTTCTTCGATGATCCGTACGATCCTTCCATGCTCATCTTCTTCATAAATATTCCGCTCGATAAGCTGATCACGGCTGTTATAGCGCAGTTCCTGTTCCCTGAGTCCGGCGGTATTGAATTGATTTATCACGGTAAACGGCTCTTCTTCTTCTGATGACCATATCCTACGGGTTGAAATTAATCCGTTCACATAAGTATCCTCCTGCCTGAAAACCACTTTATCATTTTCATTATACCGTTCAATCTTAACTAACCGGTTATCTTCATAAAAATATTTTTCGGTAGACTCCACTTCATCTTCATCATCCATAACCCGCATCCCGGTGAGATTTCCCCGCTCATCACAGAAATATTCATGCGTGTCTGTTGTCCCGTCCAGGTAATGGATAAATTCCCGGGCCACGTGCCCGTCCTTATCCATCTCCGCTTCCCGCCGTTCGAGAACTTCATCATCCTCGCCGTAAATGAGCGATTCGATCAGTCTGCCGGCTTCGTCATAGCGGTATTCTATCTTATCAGCAATTTCCCCATCCCGAGTGAAAGCTAATTCAAGAATGAGATTACCCGACTCATCGAATTCCCGGTGGGATTGTTTTATGTCGAATTCCTGATCGATATTTATTTCCTCTCCGGGCAGGTGATCGAACCTGTAAATTGTTTCGCTCTTTATTTTTTTACTCATGGTGGCCTGAAAACTTCAATCTGTAAAGTGAACCCGTGATTTCGGCCAAAATTGGTTATTTTTGTCCAATTGACCAAGAAGTTTATTGTTTTTCCGTTTTACACCAATAAAATTTTTCACTACTGACCGACTAAATTAATATAAAAGAGGGTACTTCCAAACGGTTTCCCCTCGATGTTGTAGTTTTGTTTTGTGAACCAAAAACTGCAACATGGGTAAAGATACAGAAATAAAATTAGTCGGACAGCCGATTTTTAAACAAGTACTCGACTTGATTGAAAGAGTAAACATACCAGGGTTGGTTAAAAAGAATAGTGCTGACCGCTATTATAAGGCTTTTCGGGCCAAAACACAGCTTATTACCATGTTGTTTGGTATTTTAAGCCGATGTGACTCAATGAATGAGATATGTG